>CACJWR010000040.1 GCA_902596985.1 uncultured Alphaproteobacteria bacterium | reverse complement strand
TTGATGAGACTGCCCAGCTAATAGATTTTTGGCACAGCTCTTGCTATGAATAATGAGAGTATTCATCAAGGAGAGTAAAAATGTCAAGTAGTGCAATGCACGTGGCCAAAACTGGCCTAAATTCCCAACAAACAAAAATGCAGGTGATAGCAAATAATCTTGCCAACGTAAATACAACCGGTTTTAAAAAAGATAGAGTGAACTTCGAGTCGCTACTTTATCAAATACAGAGAAGTAGTGGCGAACAAACATCTGCTGATACAGATTTGGCGTCTGCCTTTGCTGTTGGTACGGGTGTAAGAATTGTTAATACTCAAAAACTCTATACTCAAGGAAGTTTAGTAAACACAGATAACGCATTAGACTTGGCAATTGATGGAAGCGGCTTTTTTCAAGTTCTTCTCCCAGATGGTCGAGTAGGGTTTACCCGAAATGGCTCATTTTCTCGAAATGCAGAAGGTACACTTGTTACACCGAGCGGTTATACTCTTCAGCCGGAGATTGCTATTCCAGAAGGTGTTACTGAAATAAATGTATCAGCGGATGGATTAGTGAGTGTTCAAGTAGCTGGGGAAGCTGAAGCTGCAGAAGTCGGACAGTTAACATTAGCTAATTTTGCAAACCCTGCAGGGTTACAACCAATAGGAGAAAATTTTGCAGTTGAAACACCCGCATCTGGAGCGCCTGCTATAGGCAATCCTTTTGGAGAGGGTTTTGGTAAACTTGTGCAAGGTTCACTAGAAGCGTCAAACATTAATGTTGTTCAAGAACTAGTTGACATGATTGAGACTCAAAGAGCATATGAAGTAAGCTCGAAATCTATATCCGCTGTCGATGAGATGATGCGGTTTGTATCGAATAATCTATAATGGAGAGCGATAGATGTTTTTAAAAAATTTTCAAAAAAATCTTATTACTGGGATCATACTAATTCCTTTTGTTGCCGGTTGCTCGACACAATTAGAGGAAAGAGCTTCAATGGATTTCGAACCCACAATGCCAAATATTTCAAAGAGTCCAAAAAAAGATAAATATGGGTCTATTTATAGCAACAGCCAGCAGGGATTGTTTGCGACAGATAGAAGAGCTTCTAAAGTAGGCGATCTTTTAACAGTTGCATTATCTGAAAACTTCAGTGCCTCCAAATCTCAATCCGCTAAAAGCGCAAAAAATGGAACAGCTAGCTTTGATTTTCCACGAATAACTACTGCAGGTGCTGACGATAACTTGTTTGATAGTACATTAGCAAAATCTTTTGATGGATCTGGATCAGCTGATCAGACAAACTCACTCAGAGGAGAAATTTCTGTGACAGTTACGAAAGTATTTTCAAATGGAAACATGGAAATTTTGGGGCAGAAAAAATTAACTCTGAATAATGGCGACGAGTATATCAGGTTAGTTGGGATAATAAGACCAGAAGATGTGGATAGCCGAAACATAGTTCCCTCTAGCAGGATAGCAAATGCTAAAATATCTTATACTGGAGCCGGTGACATCGCCGACACATCAAAAAAAGGTTGGTTTTCTAAATTTGTAGATGTGGTGACACCATTATGACAATAATTCTGCTTAATAGGTTACTTATAGTATTTTTCATAAAGTTGCTTACCCTAACAGCGTTGCCTTTACTCGCTGACCGATTAAAAGATCTGACCTCCATCGCTGGGGTTCGATCAAATCAGCTTGTTGGATATGGCATTGTTGTCGGACTAGCAGGAACAGGTGATGGAAACATAGGATTAACCCTTCAATCAATGCAATCAATGGTATCAAGATTTGGATTGGCGACTGATGTAAAGGGACTAGATGGGAAAAATACTGCAGCAGTAATGGTTACTGGAGAATTAGGAGCGTTTGGGAAGCCTGGACAAAACATAAATGTTACAGTCTCAACACTTGGGAAAGCCAAATCACTAAGAGGTGGTACACTTTTGATGACACCACTTCTAGGTGCCGACGGCGAAACATATGCCGTGGCACAGGGTAATCTAGTAGTTGGAGGACTTGGGGTAGAAGGAGGTGATGGATCATCTTTAACTGTCAATATCCCAACAGTGGGTAGAATACCAAGAGGCGCAACCATTGAAAAGATGGTTGATAATCCGTTTATAAACTCAAGCAACGTTATTTTGAATTTGCACCAAGGTGACTTTAGTACCGCTTTAAGCGTATCTGAAGCTATAAACGATATATTTGGTGATAATGTTGCCGTTCCTCTTGATGCTTCCTCCATTAAAGTCCGATCGCCAAAAGATCCAAGCCAAAAGGTTGCCTTTGTAAGTTTATTGGAGAACATTGAGGTTGAGCCCTCACGACCAGCAGCCAAAGTTGTTGTCAATGCCCGAACCGGAACAATTGTGATTGGTGGGGATGTTAGGGTAACTCCTGCAGCGGTGACCCACGGATCACTGACAGTTAAAATAGATGAGAAAAAGAAAGTTACAGCAACTGGTGGCGCTATCGTTAATGAGAACCAAGTGGTTACAACTCCAGGAGATGCTGTAGTTACTCCTGAAACAGAGATTGAAGTTGAGGAAGAACCTGCGCGGGCATTTGTTTTTGACCCCGGTGTCTCATTGTCTACGATCGTTGACACTATTAATGCAGTTGGTGCTGGTGCATCTGATCTCGTTGCAATTCTTGAGGCGCTTAGAGAGTCTGGCGCATTGAGAGCCGAGCTGATAATCATATAGGGAAGTTATGGAAATTAAACCTATAAACTATCAAACAGATACTGGCTTCACATTATTTCAGAAAAATAAAAATCAGGCAAATCTCGAGGCGTTAGCCGAAGAATTTGAGTCGATGTTTATAAATCAAATGCTTAAACAAGCCAGAGATAGCAAGCTCTCCGATGCTTTATTTTCAAGTGATGAAGAAGACAATTTCGGAGCCATGTTAGATCAAGAAAGATCACGAAGTCTAGCTTTAAACCTAGATCTAGGAATTGCTGAAGCACTTGTAAGACAATTTGGTAAAAGTAAGAGTGAGTAACCAAAGTGCCTAGCTTATTCGACATAGCAAAAAGTGGTGTTCAGTCCTACAGACAAGCCCTAGCCGTAACAGGGCAAAATATAGCCAATATTAATACTGATGGGTATAAGCGCCGTGAAGCTGGACTTACCGAAGTAAGTTCCGGACAAGGAGGTATAACACAGATTCAGGATGGGACAGGCTTAGGTGTAAGGGTTGAGGATATCAAAAGGTCCTTTGATGCATATCTATTAGATAGAAAACGAAATTCGTTTTCTCGCGAAGAGACGGCAACAAACTTTCTTGAAAAAATCAGTGAACTAGAAGACCTACTTTTACCAGGAGATGCGGACCTCGGTTCATCGATGGGTTTGTTTTTTTCTTCCCTTCAAGAAGTTGCCGCTTCGCCGGCTGATGTGGCAGCCCGTGTTGTTGCTGTGGAAGAAGGAAAAAATGTTGCAGCTACCTTCAGCAGAACATCAGATGTACTCGGGCAGCTAAAGACTGGTGCAAAATCACACGCGCAACAAGAAATTGATACGGTAAATATTCTTACAAAAGAAATTCTCAATGTTAATTCAAAATTACTATCTAGTTCAACCCAAGGTGGTGCTGCAAACGCATTATTAGATAACAGAGACCGGCTAATAGATGAACTAACCAAAACTCTTGAAGTAACTGTAACTTATACAGCGAAAAATGCAGCTATTGTGCGATTGGGTGGATCCGGAAGTGGGCCAAAGATAGTTGAAGACTCAAAGAGAATAGCTTTAGGCTTAGACGAAGAGAGTACTGATATTAAGGTGATATTGGGTCCGGGCACACTAAACAGTCCTACTAATCAGATAACCAATGGAAGTTTAAGAGGTTTAATTGATGCTTCTAAAACTGTTGAACAAACAATTAAAGATCTCGATAGTTTGGCTCAGAAGTTTGCGCAAGAAATAAACGACCAGCACAAGCAGGGACTAACTCTTGATGGATTAAAGGGTAAAGATATGTTTACCTCAGTGGGTTTTATCTCTACGCAAAACCCCACCAATATGGGCAATACTACAGCCTCTGCAGTTGCATCAGGCGGTGGGTTAATTAATCCCGATCCGGTAAAACTTGTTTATTCAGAACCGAGAAATGAATGGGTCGCTTATGATTTGCAGAATAATGAGTTAGCGAGTGACCTTACTTCTATTTCCACTCAAGGTATTACGATTACCCTTCTTGGTACCGCATCCGATGGAGATGAAATTACGATAAGTCCCTCAAATAATTTTTCAAAGGACATGGAATTTTCCTTGAGGCGTGCCGAAGATATAGCAGCCTCCGCAAGTTTTCTTATCTCAGCTGATACAAAAAATCTCAGTGATGCAAGTATATCAGCTAACTCAACGGGTACTATTCAGGATACAAACTTATCAAAAATAAATAGTGTATTTACTAATTCTCTTTCGCCTATCTCTGCCACCACTTTTTTTAATGATGGTTTTGTGGCGTCGATCCCAAAGGCGACAGAAGCTATTCAATTAGCCAGCTTTTCCAAGCAGTCGGCATTGCAATTTACTTTATCGACTAGTGATTTAACGTCAGCAAACCAATTATCTTTTTCCATCGTAGGCGATACAACATACAATTTTGATTTAGCTTATGGAGATGTGTTCAAGAAACTAACAGGTAGTCCAGCCGCAGAGACATCTGCGACTGGTGCTTGGGAAGATGCATCTGAAATAGCAAAGTATCTCAATTTGGGTGAATTACGGGCAGCTGGAGGCGAAACACTTCAAAGCCTGGGTATTTTTGCATCAGGGAATGCAGGTAATTTAACTTTATCTTTAGGCTCAGGTGACTTTGCTACCACAGCTACCATTACAGCTGGCGCCTCTACAATTAACGCTGTAAAGCAAAGCTCCGATAATGCATCGAATATCCAAATTTTTACCCGTGAAGGACGTCATATAGCAGGCTCTCCCCTTACAAAACTAGAAAAATCCACTTTTATGTCTACAGGAAATGGGTTTTCGGAAAATGCTGTCTATAATGCCGAGTACCTAAACTTACAGGAACCGACAGGTTATCGCGGACTAAATCTGGAGAGAGTTAAGCCGGCCGGAATGTTTTCTATACCTCTCGGTGGAGACGGAGTAGGAAGAAAAGCTAAGCTCGGTCTAGGCTCTCTTCCCGCAAGCTCTACAACCTCAGCATATGAATTAAATCTGTATTTTCCTAATGAAGCGGGTGACAGTTTAAGCACAAATATTGCGGCGGGTAGCTCTGCTAAATTTGCAGCTAATCAAATTAATGAAAATATGTCTGATTTGGGGATAAGAGCATCCGCTAAAAATAGGATCGAACTTTATAATCTAAGCGGAAATGGAGAGGTAACCTTTGATATTGAATCTAGAAACCAGAAGCCTATCACTATTTCAACATCCACGACAGCATCAGACTTGACCGCTCTATATGAGTCTCTAAATCAGCAGGCTGGCCAAGTCGGTATAGATGTATTTCTTTCAAAAGATAAAACAAGAATAGTTCTTGAAAGTGTAGATGGAGAAGATATTTCGCTTTCATCTTATTCGTCGTCAAGTGATTTAACATTGAAGACACGGTTTGTTGACAAAAACTCTAAGCCTTTAGGTGATAATTCGAAAACAATGCATGCTAGAGGGGATACAGACCCCATAACTTTGGGCTCATTTATAGTACAGAACAACGCTGGTGCAGTTGCTCCAATCAATATAGCCGCTGGCCAAATGGCCCCCGATGGGACAATATCAGGAGGAGCAGGTCATGGTTTGAGAGTTGGGGATACTATCATTTTAAATGATCACGATGCTAATGCACCTCCCACAGGCTTGACAGAGGCGGCACTATCTGATGGCAATTCGGGAACTAGAAGTGGAGGCCCTCTGTACTATGTAAAGTCTGTGGATCCTGAAACTGGAGCTTTTAAACTTGCCACAGGCTCCGCAACGGGATCGGACGTAACCCTAACCGCTGCTAATCCAAATGAGCTGAGGTTTTATCAAGTAAAGTTAATTGACGCTGGCCGCTTTGGTGGCATCTTAAATTTGGAAGCTGCTAGTTCATTTCAATCGAAGTTAAATGATAATGCTGCCCTTACCGCCACTGCTGACCCATTGGTTGATGGATTGCTGAACCAGGTTACAACCTCAACTGGAGAAAAACAAACGCTCAGCTTTAATGTAAATGAACAAATAGATTTCAATGCGGGCGATACAGACGGGTTAGCAGCCTCAGCTGCTGCCGCCACTTATGGACTTGATGTTAATTTTGTTGATCCAACTCTAGCTAGCGCTGGTACCGCATTCTCAGCATCCGTTACGAGTGGTTCACTTAAAGAACAAACTAAATCTGCTTTAACGAAGGCAATGGCTAACTCACTTAGATCGGAAGCACCAATATCATCTATAAAGGGGGTAAAAGTTAATTCTATCCCAGAAGATGGATCGTCATTGACGGTGTCATTCAATGGACAAAGCTATAACTTAACAATGGTTAAGGGAGAAGTCGTTGTAACAGGTGGAGAACAAGAAAGAGTGTCTGCTTATTTTGAGGCTGTTACCGGAGGATATGCTTTGAAGATAGCGGCACCAGACGGCGTCTTAACCGGTGCACAATTTTCTGTTCCAACAACCGTTTCTGGAAACACTGATGCAGCTACGCTTTTTGGAATGACCCCTGCAACGGTAACAAAAACCATTATTGGGCGAAGCGTCAACTTCACTGCAGGTGCAACCAAAACCTTTCCGGTTTCAGTAAATGGAACTTCGCAGAATATAACTGTTACAACGACCGCTGCTAACACATTCAACATTGCAGGAGGTGCCGCAACATTTTTATGGGTTGATGACACTGGGGGAAAGGGACATCTGCAAATTACAATAACAGGGGATAGCACCGCCTTAACATTTGAAAATAATGATCAAGCTGAGGCAGTAGGTCTTAAAACAGCAGATATATTGGCATATGTAAAAGACGAAAATCTCGAACTTGAGACTACTAACGGTCAGGTCTTAGATGTATCTGCTTCTGGCTCAACACCAATGTCAAGTCTATCATCTGAAAACTTCAAGCTTACTAATTTACCTCCTGAGGAGCTAATAGTAATTGTTAGTGGAGGTGGTGCACGAAAAATAGCCTCTAGTTTTGATAGTAACCCGCCTGAGTTTGAAGAAATTACACCAGAACTTACAATTAAAGTAACTAACGATGCCGGAAACGTGATTGACATTGTGGATAAGGAAACTGGGCATTCAATTGCAACGCGTCAACTTGATAATGCTGGTGCGGCTAGTGCTCTCGGCTTTTTATTCAAAATAGATGGGCGAGCTGTAAACGGGGATATATTTAATTTTTCAGCAAATTCTGGTGGGGTCGGGGATAATAGAAATATCAGTTCGGTATTAGAATTACAAAGAGAAAGAAATGGCAAGGGTGGTTTTCAACAGATCTTTTCCAACATAGTGTCGAAAGTTGGATCTCAAGTAAAATCAGGAAAGTTGAATGTAGAAGCCGCTGAAGCGATGAGAGAAGCAAGTGAAGAAGCCGAAGCCCAATTTTCCGGAGTTAATTTAGATAGCCAAGCGGCTGCTCTTATAGAGTTTCAACAAGCATATCAAGCGTCATCCAGAATCCTTCAAACAGCTCGTGAGCTTTTTCAAACACTAATTGATACAGTATGAGGTAAACAATGGAAGTAAGCACTAAATTATTTAATGCACAAGCTACAAAAAACTTTAGTAAAATTAATGAGCAGATTCAGGATACGCAAGCGAAGATTGCGTCGGGTAAAAGTTTTTTAAAAGCGTCAGATGATCCGGTAACCGCATCTAACCTATCAGCAAAGCGTGAGCAAAAAATTCTATTAGAACGGTTTATCAAAAATGGAAATACGGCAAAAACACGATTAGATTTGGCCGATAGTGGTCTCAACCAAGTAATTAACGTACTTACAAGATTTAGTGAATTATCCATTCAAGCAGCCAATGACACATATGGCGTCGATGATAGATTGGCTATGGTCAAAGAGATGGAAGAGCTTTCTACACTTGTCTTGGAGATAACAAATACTCAAGACGCTAACGGAAAAAGTATATTTGCAGGATTTAAAGCAGCTACTAGTGCATTTAACAAACAGTTAGACGGAACGGTGGAATATGTTGGCGATCGGGGAAAGCACGCATTGCAGGTATCAGAAAATATGAAGGTTGTATCAGGGCTTGATGGTGGAACGGTTTTTGGATCTATAAAAACTGAGTTTGGACGAAAAAGTATCTTTGAAATACTCCAAAACTCTATAAATGCAGCAAAGACCGCAAGCCAAGTTAGTAGTAAAGGAACCTCTCCCGCCAAAGCAGAACTAGAACTTGCTGTTTCACGAAATCCACAGAATTGGTCGTTTGACCTGGAGGGAAGCGAAGGGAAAATCAACATAAATATGAAGCTTTCACAAGCAAGTATTTCGGATCTCAAAGATCAAATAAACTTGCATACAGATAAAACGGGAATAGAAGCAACATACGACGAGACGACAAAAAAAATAACATTAAGTGAAAAATATGCCGGTTCTATAGTTGTATCTAACTTAGAAATTGAGGGCGTGAATAACGCTACACGAGAACCAGAATTCTATTTTAATATGGAAAGTATTGATGGCGAAGGCAACAAAATTGGTTTTCCCCGTCAAATTGTTGACAAAGACCAGGTTATGTCAACCTCTGTGGGAGATATTAAAAAGTCTATCAATCATATAAGTAACCAGTTGGCGTTTATTGGGGCGCAAACGCGAAAAACAGATCAACAGCTCAATTTTCTTGGAGAACGACTGACCATTGTAACAGGCGAAGTATCTGAACTTGGGGACGCCGATCTTACAAAGTTAGTGACAGACTTACAAGCAACCATTGTAAATAGAGATGCAGCTCAAGCCGCTTTTGTAAAGATAGGGCAGCAGAGTTTGTTTGATTTTCTTAGGTAATAACTAATTTGGCATAGTAAATGCATACTACAAGTAAAAAAAAACAGGTAGAAAGAAATGAGTACTATAGGATCTAACATAGCAGCTTTAAAGTCTCTACATAATTTGAGACTGAATGAGGATGGATTCGCTAAGGCTACAGAGAGATTGTCATCAGGCAAAAGGCTTAATACTGCCGGTGATGACGCTGCTGGAGCTGCGATCGTCAACAGAATGTCTTCTCAGATTGCCGGAATGAACGTCGCGATAAGAAATGCAGGAGATGCTATTTCTATGTCCCAAGTCGCAGAGGGTGCCTTGCATGAAGTATCAGAAATTCTTCAAAGAATGCGTGAGTTGGCGGTTCAAGCAGCAAACGGTTCCTATAGTGGCGCAGACCGCGTATCTTTAAATCAAGAAATTGTATCTCTTAAGAAAGAGTTGATACGTATTGGTGAGACAACAACGTTTAATACTACTAAACTATTAAATGGGACATTTCAAGATACCGAGTTTGAAATAAGCTTTGATGAATCTCCACAACATACTCATTCTTTGAGCATCGAAGATATAAGACCGAATAAAATTGGCATGTGGAATATGTCTACCCAAACAGAAAAAGTGATTGAAGTCACTTCTGTTGATAGCACATTAAATAAGACAATTACTACAACTGCCGATCATGATCTTAAAGTTGGAGATATCATAACTTATGTCGATAGTGGCTCGGCTACTCAGCAAATTATTGGTTTAGAGTCCGGACGAAGCTACAAAGTTAAATCTACAGCCACAACTAATACATTTATTTTGATGGGTCTAGACGGAGCCGATATAACCTATGGTAAAGGCCACGCAAACTTAGGAGTAGGACAAGGAGCGAAGTTTTACTTAAATTCTATTGGAAATGCTCCAACTGTTGGCATCGTGGGTGACGCCGATCCAGTCTCTTCCAATGTATTAGGCGCTGAGGAACTTGATATTTATGGTTATGTTGGAAAGGAAACGGCTCGGTTCAAAACTGGTGCAACAGCGAGGGATATTGCTGTATCCGTAAACGCAATTGAGAGTAAAACTGGAGTGGTTGCATCAGCATCCACTCATGCTAGATTGGCACTTCAACCGGATGATTCTACAGACGGATTTACAAATATTGCTTTCGATATATACGGAATGAATACAACCGCGGTACCCATTACTGCTAGCGTAAAATTTGGAACTGGAAATAATTCAGCTTACCCAGATCTATCTGACTTAAGAGACAAAATTAATGGGTTTTCAGGAGATACAGGAATAAATGCTAAGCTGTCAGCTGACGGATCCTACTTGGATCTTACGTCTCCCGATGGTTACGATATCACAATAGACAACTTTGACCTACCCCTACAAAACGATACAACATACAACGCACGAAAAACAGCAGCTATTAACGGAATTACAAGCGCCAACCCCGCAGTAGTAAATAGTACAGCGCATGGATTTGTTGACGGGGATATAGTGGTTGTGGATCTTGCGGCAACTGAAACTCAGACTTGGTTAAAAGCTGGACAACAATACGTTGTCACAAGTGCTGCAACTGATACATTTCAATTAGGAACGTACGACGCTAATGGCACTATTACAAAAGTTGATTCGTCAAATGGGCAGAATGCTGCAATAGTTGGTTTCAAAAAAGTCGAAAAAGGGCTTACTGTTCAAACTTTAGATAGAGATGAAAATCCAAAGGGCACATCTGTTTTGTTGGTTGATAAAGAAATAGCAAATAGCGAAGTTCCCATAGGGATAAACTCCACTAGACTTACAGGCCAAGTTGTTTTTGAGTCACCAAATGTGTTTACCGTTACACCAGCAACGACGAAAGGTAGTTTATTTAGAGATGATCCAGATTCGGCTAGCCTAAGAAAAATATCCGATATGGACGTTTTAACAGTGCGTAATGCACAGCGAATGATGTCCGCCGTGGATGGCGCCCTAAGAAAAGTAGATGCCGAGAGAGGTGATTTAGGGGCAACTATGAACAGAATGGAACATACAATCGATAACCTTTCAAATATCGTTGTTAATACAACAGTTTCGCGTGGAAGAATTGAAGACGCCGACATGGCTGAAGAGTCGGTAAACCTGTCTAAGAGCCAGGTACTTCAACAGGCTGCCACTGCGATGTTGGCTCAGGCGAACCAATCGATGCAATCAGTTTTAGATTTGCTAAGGTAATTGGAGAACCTAATTGAGTAACGAGTACGAAAATCTTAGCTATGTTAGGTCAAGATAAAAAAGCATAGATTTTCAAAGTAAAGGTAAACTTAGGTTGTTGAAGCAACCCGGTTACAAGTGTAGGTCAGAACGACTTTTGTTTCCGTAGTTTAACTTGAGCCAGCATCGCAATGGTAGCCACCATTCGGTATCCCTCTTGTTCTCTTTTTAAACTAATTGTGTTGAATACCTTAAAAAAAGTTTCCAAAGTAAAATGGTGCCACAAAAGTTTATGGAGGTAAGTGGAGATGTTTGTGACACCATTTTATTCTTAAGTATGTTTAAGACATACTTTTCCCTGATAACAGCAATTTTAATTATTGATTAATTGCATAGTTAAATTCTTTGAAGCATTCGCTTGGGACAGCATCGCGGTTGCTGCCTGCAGTAAAATTTGTGCTCTTGCCAGCTTTGCCGTTTCTACAGCGTAATCTGTATCTTCTATTTGTCCTCTTGCACTCAAAATGTTAGATTGCATATTCCTAATATTAGTTATTGTACTATCAAGTCGATTAGAGACCGCACCAAAACTACCTCTCCTTGACGATACGATAGATATTGCACTGTCAATCGTTGAGATATATGCAGAAGCCTTGGTCCTAGTTAATACGTCACTAGATAACCCCAGCGTTCCTTGCGCCGTTGCCACGGAGGTGGCACGAACATAGCCCATAGTGAAGGAAAGTGTGTCACCACTATTGGGACCAATCTGGAAAACTATAGGGCTTGCTTTGGAGTAGGCGCCGTTTAGTAAATTTATGCCACCCCAAGTAGTGGTAGTCCCTATTCGATCAATTTCAGTTTCTAAAGCACTTACCTCTGAGTCTAGTGCTTCTCTGTCCGCAGAAGTCGTCGTTTCTGTCGATGCTTGAACCGAAAGCTCTCTTAATCTTAACAATAAGGAATGTATCTCGGCTAGTGCTGCTTCCCCAGTGTCAATGGCAGATTGAGCATCACTTGCATTTTTTAACGATGTAGATAAGCTATTTATTTCAGCTGTCATGCGAATTGCCACCGTTAAGGAACCTGGATCGTCCTTTGCCGAGTTTAACCTTTTGCCTGTTGAGAGCCGTATCATGGCTTCATCCATTTGTTTTTGAGCATTTTTTGCAGCCTTCGCAGCTGTTATTGCTCCATTATTGGTATTAATAGTAAGCACTTTATTTCCTCGATTTTCGTTAGCTTTGGAATTTAGGAATTAGATCAATTTAGCAAAAAGTTTCCGGTATATTATTCTTGCTAACTGAACTGGATCTTTTTGCCTTTATAACAGAAAGCATCTCTGATGCCGCTTGCTCTAAAATAAATCGCTTGGATGAAATCGTTTTTTTTGAGTCGATTGTCGCTAAACTATCATCAATCTCTTTTTGCAATAAGGTCATTACTTTGTGAAAATTACTAACCATTTTTATCTCCATAAATAAATTTTTGGGTAATATAAAAACTAGTTACTATGTACATTTTCTAACAAATGGACTCACTTCTATAATTTTTGTCCATTTATTAAGGTCCAGTTTATTTGGTACTCAAAGGACCATATTTTTAGAACTCGGTATAGTATTCACCGAATTTTCGTTAACCAGTGATAAGCTTCAATGTCTGGTTTTTAGATGCGTTAGCCTGAGATAACATTGCTGTTGCCGCCTGCATTAGTATTTGTGCTCGCGCGAGTTTCGCTGTTTCTGTTGCAAAATCAGCATCTACTATCTGGCCTTTAGCAGTTTCAATATTTGCTTTCATGTTGGTTAAATTTGCAATCGTGCTGTCTAACCGATTAGAAACAGCTCCAAAGCTTCCCCGCCTTGTGGAAACGATAGATATTGCACTGTCAATAGTTATGATGTAGGCGGACGCTTTAGTCCTAGTTGTTACATCACTTGTCAGTCCAAGGTTACCCTGAGCAGACGCTGTTGCAGATGCTGCCAAGTGGCCCATTGTAAATTGTAGTGTATTTCCAGACCTCGGTCCTATTTGAAACACTATAGGATTTGCTTTTGAGTACGACCCATCCAATAAATTAATTCCTCCCCAAGTCGTCTGGTTACCAATTCTCGTAATTTCAGCTTCTAATGCTGTCATTTCGGAGTCTAAAGCGGCTCTGTCTGCATCTGTAGTGGTCTGCGTTGAGCCTTGAACCGCAAGCTCTCGCATTCTTAATAGCAGCGTATGTACCTCTGCTAATGCTCCTTCCCCAGTATCTATTGCTGCTTGAGCATCATTTGCATTTTTTAAAGCGGTCGCGAGACCATTAATTTCTGCTTCCATCCTGAGAGCAACTTGAAGTGCCCCTGGATCATCTTTTGCGGAGTTTATGCGTTTTCCGGTTGATAGACGCGTCATAGCTTCGTCCATCATTGCAGATGCTTGCTGAGCAGCGTTAGCTGCCAATATTGCACCTGGATTGGTATTAATACTCATA
>CACJWR010000039.1 GCA_902596985.1 uncultured Alphaproteobacteria bacterium | reverse complement strand
ATTAGAGCAATCCTTAAAGCTCTTCTTATTACACTTTTTCGAAGGGCAAGCTTTAAAAAGCTATCGTGGTTTGTTATGTTTTTCAAAAGTTGGGCTCATACGAATAATCGTTAAATGTTATCACGAAAGTAACAATTAACAAAAAAACTCCAAAAAATAATCGTTAAGTAAACTCTGGGTCATAAAGGTCTTGTGATCTATAGCATGCAGTAACAGTATTTGCTAAAAGACAAGCTATAGTCATTGGTCCTACTCCACCGGGTACAGGTGTAACGCCGGCTACTAAACCAGCCATATCATTAAAACAAACGTCACCCACCAAAGTAGTTTTTTCGTGTCCATCAATATTTTTTGTAACTCGGTTTATACCAACATCTATGACTGTAGCCCCAGGCTTTACCCATTCTTTTTTAATCATCTCAGGCCTCCCTACCGCAGCCACGATAATATCAGCTTGCGCACATATAGTTTCTATATTCTCTGTTCGAGAGTGAGCTATAGTTACAGTACAATTTTCTTGTAAAAGTAAATTAGCCATCGGCTTACCAACTATATTTGATCTCCCTACGACCACTGCATTTTTACCTGAAAGGTCTCCTAGCCTGTCTTTAAGTAATAATAAACACCCTAATGGTGTACAGGGGATCATTGACTTTTGACCCGTATTTAGAAGACCAACATTTGATATATGAAATCCATCCACATCTTTTTTTGGATCGATAGAATTAATCACCTCTTTTTCATTCAAGTGGTCGGGTAAAGGTAGTTGACATAGAACCCCATGAACATTCACATCGTTATTTAATTTTTTTATGAGGTTGAGTAGTACATCGGAAGAAGTTGACACATCCAGCTTATACTCATAGGAGTTCATGCCAACTTCTAAGGTTTGCTTTCCTTTATTTCTCACATATACCTGGCTCGCGGGGTCCTCTCCAACAAGTATTACTGCTAAACCTGGAGTTACCCCATGTTTTTCCTTTATGACATCGACATAATTTTTTACTTTGGCGCGTAGTGTTTGTGAAAACTTTTTTCCGTCAATAATTTCATTCATTATTTTCCTCGACCTTTTAAAATAAGCCCTCAACGTCGCCTTTTTTATTGAGCATTATGGCCTCCGCGCTTGGAACTTTGGGAAGTCCAGGCATAGTCATAACTTCTCCACAAATAACAACAATGAAACCAGCCCCTGCCGACAGTCTTACTTCTCTTATTGGTATTGAGTGCCCGTTTGGTGCACCCCTTCTGTTAGGATCTGTAGTAAAGCTATATTGGGTTTTCGCCATACAAATAGGGAGATCACCATAACCATCATTTTCCCATAACTGTAGCTGATCCCTAATTGACTTGTTCGCAAGAACTTCATCAGCTCTATATATTTTTTTAGCGACTCTTTCGATTTTTTCAATCAGAGACAAATCGTCTTTGTATGTGTAAACAAATTTACTTTTGTTTTCTGCAATCTCAACAACCTTATTCGCGAGAGGAAGGATTCCGGTAGAACCTTCTGCCCAATGCTTACAGACAAAAGCTTCAGTACCCTTATCAGCTACATACCGTCTGAGCGCCTCAATCTCGGCATTTGTATCGCTAACAAAGTGGTTTATTGCAACGACGACTGGTATTCCAAATGATTTTACATTTTCAATATGTCTTCCAAGGTTTGCACAACCTCGTTGCACAGCTTCGATATTTTCCGTACTCAGATCATTTTTGGAAACTATGCCACCGTTCATTTTCATCGACCTAACTGTGGCAACGATTACAGCAGCGTCGGGCTTTATCCCAGCTTTCCTACACTTTATATTAACAAATTTCTCGGCACCGAGGTCGGCTCCAAAACCCGCTTCGGTTACTACATAGTTAGCTATCTTTAGAGCGGTTTTTGTAGCGATAACAGAATTGCAGCCATGGGCAATATTAGCAAAAGGTCCTCCATGGACAAATGCAGGATTATTTTCTAGTGTTTGAACGATATTGGGTTGCATAGCTTGTTGTAAGAGTACGGTCATTGCGCCATCTGCTTTAATATCTTTGCAAAAAACTGGAGTTCGATCTTTTCTATACGCAACGATTATTTCACCTAATCTTTTTCTGAGATCTGAAAGATCATTAGCTAAACATAAAATTGCCATTACTTCAGAAGCTACAGTGATATCAAACCCTGATTGCTTTGGATATCCATTAGCGACACCTCCTAGGCTTGTGACTACGTCTCTAAGTGCCCTATCATTCATATCCATTACCCGTCGCCAAACAACTCTTCGGAGGTCAATATTTTGCTCGTTACCCCAATATATATGGTTGTCTATCATTGCTGCTAAAAGGTTATGAGCGCTAGTAATTGCGTGAAAGTCTCCAGTGAAGTGTAAATTCATTTCTTCCATAGGCACAACTTGCGCTAACCCTCCGCCAGCAGCTCCCCCTTTCATGCCAAAGCAAGGTCCTAAAGATGCTTCGCGAATGCATATAGCCGCTCTCTTTCCCAAAGCACAAAGTCCATCACCTAGGCCTACCGTAGTCGTAGTCTTACCTTCACCGGCGGGTGTCGGATTTACCGCTGTTACTAAAATGAGCTTACCGTTTTGATTATTTTTTACCGATCTAATAAATTGATCTGATACTTTTGCTTTATCATGCCCAAAGGGAATTAATTCTTCGTCTTCTATACCTAATTTTTTTGCTACTTCTTTTATAGGAAGTTTCTGTGCCTCTCTTGCAATTTCGATATCAGATTTGACTTTCATTTCATCTCCCTTTTATTTAAATATTTCTCGAAGATATCTCAATGGATTTAAGAAAGGAACCAGAAGAAGAGCTTGGCGAGAACAATACAAATTTTTTTTCTGTTTCTCTAAATATAATCACATTTAAGTGATCCATAATAGTTCTTTTAACATCTCCGATAGCAAAAATTTTTTGAGATAAATTTAGAGGACAAATTCGTTCTAACATCTCAATGACTCTATCCCCATCAACTCTAACCCCACACCACCCTCCGGTTTGGTCAGTTATGTAAAAAGCTTGCTTTAACGACGGGACAGTTTTTTTTACAAATGACGAATGCGATGGATTACAGACCAAAAGTAAGTCAAGGCCAATTCTAAAACCTAGAATACCACTTTTATTAATTATTGACTTTTCAATGTTTGGCATTGGCTCCCCTAAGGATTTCTTGAAATTTAGTTTACACTTTCGCTCGGTTTTTAACGGAATTGCAAGTGATATGAGATTATCGAATTGATACTCGGCAATTTTTATTTGGTTTATGACCTTGGAATAACCATCTAGTGGCTTTTTTATTTTAAGATCTAGTTTAGCCACGTTGTTTATCCCCTTCCGGATCGATAAAGTGAGGCGAAACAATCTCTACTTCCGTGGTTTTGTTTTGAAGTAGATTTACAGCACACACCTTTTCTCCAATTCTTTTTTCACCGCGTTTAATAAACCCTAAAGCTATGTAGTGACCAAGTGTTGGAGAGAATGCTACTGAAGATAACCAACCCTCATCATTTTCCATCGTGGGTTTTTTCCCTGCTGAAATCAGGTGTGATCCAGCTTCAAGCTTTTGGTTGCGTTGAACAGGCTTAAAGCCTGACAATGTTGCGATATCAGATCTATTGAAGCCTTCTCTCTCTGATAGAATGTTTCCTATGCTGTCTGCTTTTTTTGATATCATCCTTGATAAGCCGAGGTTCTGTGCGGTTGTCTGACCATTTATTTCATTACCAGCTACATGACCTTTTTCTATTCGCATAACTCCTAATGCTTCAGTACCATAAGGAACGGCATTAAACTCTTGGCCTTCCGAAAGAAGGGCGTCAAATAAAGCATTTCCATATTGTGTAGGAACTGCAATTTCATAAGCTAATTCTCCGGAGAAGGAAATTCGAAAAAGTCTTGCCATAATACCGCCACAGATGGTGAGCTCACGACAAGCCATGAATGGAAAATTTTCATTAGTTATATCTTTTGGTTTATCTACAATCTTTTGCAATAATCTGCGAGAGTTTGGTCCTGCGACCGAATACTGGGCCCATGAATCTGTAGTAGAAATTAAATGAACATCTAGATTTGGAAGGAGGCACTGTCGAACAAATTCTAAATTTCTAAGAACTAAAGGGGCATTTGCAGTCGTAGTCGTCATTATAAAATGATTTTCGCCTAACCTTGCAGTAGTCCCATCATCATATGCAACGCCATCTTCTCTTAACATTAATCCGTAACGTACTCTATTGATAGGTAACTTAGCAAAGGCATTTGTGTACACAAAATTTAAAAACTCTGAGCAGTCTTCTCCTTGAATATCGATTTTTCCAAGTGTAGTTACATCACAAATTCCAACTGAATTTCTCGTCTGTATGACCTCTCTATCGACACTTTGTCGCCAAAATTTCTCTCCCTTTTCTGGAAACCATTGAGCTCGCAACCAGTTACCTGTCTCTACAAAAACTGCATTTCGTTTGGAGGCTACATTATGTGATGGGGTCAACCTTGTCGGTCTAAAGTCCTTTCCCCTAGAACGTCCTGCAAATGCCGATATAGCTACAGGTACATATGGTGGTCTAAAAATAGTAGTGCCTACTTCAGAAATATTCGTTCCCTTCAATTTAGCCATAGACGCTAACCCAAGGATATTAGATGTTTTCCCCTGATCGGTTGCCATACCCAACGTGGAGTATCGCTTTAAATGTTCCACACTTTTAAAGCCCTCTTTGAAGCTTAACTCTATATCTTTTTGGGTAACATCGTTTTGCAGATCTATGAAGGAGTTAGAGGGATCGGAACTACTAACAAGATCAAGTGAGCAGCTATACTGCTCTCTCGAGCTAGTTAGTGTAATGCGGTTAGGCATGCTCAAACTAAGTTTTTTAATCAAAGATAAAATAACCCTATTGGTATCTGAAATGATATTTTGGATTTCAAATATTCCTCTCGCGGCTCCCACAGGAATTATTTTATCTTTTTGCCCATTACCCCCCGATAGAAAGTTCTTGAAATTGTTATCCCAAACGGGTTTGCCTCTCTTGTGGCATGTCAAATGAATGTTAGAACTCCATCCTCCTGATACTGCAAGACAATCAACATTCAATTTTGATCCCGAACTTAACTTAATTGCCTTGATACCTTTTCTTCCATATGTTTTTGTAATTGTTTGTCCTAGGTAATATGGAATGCTTGAAGACAGCGCTTCAATCCCTTTCCGAGTGTCAATTACCGCCTTAATTTCAAGTCCCATATTTTTTAGATCGTCAGCTGTCCTCCAACCATCATCATTATTTGTGTAGATTGCAATTTTTTGTCCGTAGTAGGCACCAAACCTATTCGCATAAGTTCTTACCGATCCTGCCAACATTATACCGGGTCTATCGTTTTGAGGAAATGCAATAGAGCGCTCAATAGCTCCAGACGCTAAGATGCAGAGCTTGGTATATATCTTCCAATTTATTTGTCTTGGTTTGGAACTTTTTTCTAATATATGATCAGTTTTTTTCTCAATGGCTGCGAATATACCATGATCAAATGCAGCAAAGACCGTGGTTCTATTTAAGATTCGAACATTTTTTAAACTTTTTAATTTTTTTACTGCCTGACGAATCCAATTTGAAGATTGATTACCATTTATAACTAACCTTTCTGAATTGAGTCTTCCACCCAAAACAAAATCTTCCTCGACAATTAAAACTTCACCTCCAGTTTCTGCCAATAGAAGGGCAGACATTAAGCCCGAGATACCAGATCCAATTATTAGAAAGTCACAATGGAGATACCCCTTGTCATACTGTGAAGGATCCGCCTGTAGTGATAATTTCCCCAACCCTGCGGCTCTTCTAATAATTGGTTCATATAATTTCTCCCAAAATCTCCTAGGCCACATAAACGTCTTGTAATAGAAACCTGCACCTATGAAATTTTTCAGCAAATCATTTATTGCCATGAAGTCAAAATTAACTGACCCTAAAAAATTTTGGCTCGAGCCTTCAAGGCCATCGAATAGCTCGATGTTAGTAGCTCTGGTATTCGGTTCTTTATATGGGCCATCGCCAAGCTCTATCAATGCATTTGGTTCCTCAGATCCAGCGCTAAAAATGCCTCTTGGACGATGATATTTGAAAGATCTTCCAACAATTTTAACGTTGTTGGCAATAAGTGCGGAAGCTAGCGTATCACCTTTATAGCCGAAATATTTTTTCCCATTAAAAGTAAAAGATAGTTTTTGTTTATTTGTTATTGGATGTGAACTATTTCGCATTTACTTTTATTTTCCTTTAGTGTCTCGAGCAAGTTCAACTTTTAAAATTTCATGTGTTACAGTATTTCTTGTGACTAAAAGCCAAGATCTATCACCTTGTTCATGATACCAAAGTTCTTTATGTACCCCGGCGGGATTTTTTCGTAAATAGCCATAATCTAAAAATTTAGTCTTAGAATTTTGACTCTTCCAATTTGGCCTATTAAGTAATTTTGCATCACCCATATAAATGAATTCGGATGCGTCCCTAGGGCCTAGTAATGGATGGTCAATAAGCATTTCTGTCCCTCATTTTAATGCAAGTTAGGTTGGTTGCCTTGGCCTTTTTCGTCTATTAACCTACCTCTTTCAAATCTATTGAACAAAAAATCTTTGGCATCGTTGTGCGGTTTGTCCGTTGCCAAAAGATGCGCATAGCAAAAACCACTTGCGGGAGTCGCTTTGAACCCCCCGTAGCACCATCCTCCGTTGAAATATAGGTTTCTTATTTTGGTCTTATCAATAATTGGGGATCCGTCCATAGACATATCCATTATTCCTCCCCAAGTTCTCAGCAGCCTAGCACGCCCAATCATCGGCATTAGAGCCACTCCGCCTTCACACACATCCTCTATCACGGGTAGGTTACCGCGTTGTGCATAGGAATTATAGCCATCAATGTCACCTCCAAAAACTAATCCGCCCTTATTAGATTGGCTCACATAAAAATGTCCAGCTCCAAAAGTAATTACTCCAGGAATTACTGGTTTCAAACCCTCTGATACAAATGCTTGCAAAACATGACTCTCTATAGGAAGGTTAATTCCAATTTTTCCCATAACTTGACTAGATGAACCAGCAACACAAACCCCAACCTTTTTGCTTTTAATTACTCCTTTTGTAGTTTCAACTCCATAGCAGCGTCCATTTTTGATCAAAAAATTAGTTGTCTCACAATTTTCTATTATATCAACGCCACGCGAATCTGCCTCTTTAGCATAACCCCATGCTACTGCATCATGCCTTACCGTTCCTCCTCTTGGCTGCCATAAACCACCCTTAATGGGAAACCTTGAATTCTGAAAATCTAAAAAAGGGACTAGCTTTTTTAGAGCGTCTACCCCTAATAGTGAGGCATCGGCCCCTGACATAAGCATCGCATTTCCACGCCTTACAAAAGCATCACGTTGACTATCTGAATGAAAAATATTTAAAACACCTCTTTGACTTACCATTGAATTGTAGTTTAACTCTTGCTCTAAATTTTCCCAAAGTTTTAGGGAGAATTCATAAAAAGGTTGGTTTTGAGGCAATAAGTAGTTTGATCTTATAATTGTAGTGTTCCTACCTATGTTTCCAGATCCAAGCCAGCCTTTTTCAACAACTGCAATATTAGTAATTTTAAATTTCTCTGCGAGATAATAAGCCGTTGCCAAGCCGTGCCCACCTCCACCAACGATTATTATGTCATAATTCTTTTTGGGATCAGGTTTTCTCCACAAAGGTTTCCAACCGGTGTTACCTTTTAATCCCTCCCATAATACTTTAAACCCAGAATATTTCATCGTTTTACAATTTTTGTTAAATTTAAAATAACTTTATATATTATGTCGTTATAGTCTAGGTCTATTCGATAGAGTTTCAAAAAATGTTGTTTAGGACGAATAAAACTTCTCCAACTTTGATTTTTAAAAATTTATTTATTATCAAATGGAATGAAAAATAAAGAAAGTAAGAAAAATTAAGATTCTTGTAATAAACCATGTCCCGGAGGTCGATCTTGGATCCTATGAGAAATTTTTTAAATCTGATGGACACTCCTTTGAACGATTTTATTTTTCTTCATTAAAAAAACCACCCTCTGTCGACAAATATGATGCTTTGTGGGTTATGGGAGGTCCGATGAATGTTTGGGAAGAAAATAGATACCCTTGGTTAGTCAAAGAAAAGCTATTTATTAAGAATTGGGTTTTGAATTTGGAAAAACCATTTTTTGGGATTTGTTTAGGACATCAATTACTTGGTGAAGCCTTAGGTGCTCTAGTAGTGAAATCACAAACTCCAGAGATCGGGTTTAAGGAGATTTCTGTGAAGCGGGAAGTATATTCAAATAATTTATTTAGGAACCTTTCTGAAGATATGCGTGTGTTGCAGGGTCACTCGGCTGAAATATCCAATTTTTCTAAAGAAAAGATAAAAGTGCTGGCTTCTTCTGACAGCTGTTCAATTCAAGCACTTTCCTATTTAAATCATGCGTTTTCTGTCCAGTTTCACCCAGAAGTTGTTGATGACACTATTCAAAATTGGATAACTATTCCAAAAATAAAAAAAGATTTTCACGACGCTATTGGCCCAAATGGTATTAAAGAGATAATTAAGTATCAACAAAAAAATAGGCGATCACTTATTAATGGAGCAAAGCTTATTTACCAAAACTGGCTGAACCTTATTGAAAAAAATTGATTTTCTTATTATTCGAGTGATTTATAAACACTTAATTCAAGCCATAATTTTTCTGCAAGCTCATTTGCATCTCCAATTCTCAATGATAGGCCTCTCGTAATAGCAACTAAGACTGGGTCGGCCTCGTCTAGTTTTTTTTGGAGATTAGTCCAGTCAATCTCATATACAACACAGTCAGTTTTTGCCTTGGCTGTTACTGTTCGAGGAGAATTAATTACTCTACCCACTTCACCAAAAATTTCTCCAGGTCCAAGGTTTCCAAGCTCTAGTCCGTGTTTAGATCTTATACTGATATGACCACTATGAATTAGATATACGTTTTTCGCTTCATCTCCGATAGAATAAATTAGGTCTCCTTCATTAAATTTTAGCTGTTTATGTTTAAATTTAGGTAACAAATTTTCTCCTTATTCATTATTTTCGACTTTGAATAATTCCCAATTATCCTCAAGACCTTTAAGTGTAAAGTCTCCCATTGACATAACAGAAAATTTTGTTCGACCTAGAAGATCCTTTAAATTTTTTGTAATGATAACTTCATTGCTCTGGCATTTTTCTAACGCTCTAGCCGCAATATTTACCGCTATTCCCGTTATGTCATCATTTCTCCATATTACTTCACCAACATGCAAGCTACATCTAATTCTCAAATCAATTTCATTTAATTTCACTATACTAGAGATTGCACTTTCGATTGATCTTGCTGGTCCATCAAAAACTGCTAGCACACCGTCACCTGTATTTTTTACTAGCTTACCATTAAAACTCTCAATGGTATTTCTCATAATTTCATCGTGCTTATTCATTTTTTCTGACCATTGCTTGTCACCCATCTCGGTCATCTTCTTTGTGGAGTCCTCAATATCAGTAAATAAAATCGTTGCCAAATTTCTATCAACCGACTTGATGCCGTCACCTGTCGCGGAGAAAAATGTGACCAAGTCCTTTACAATATTTTCTCTTTCATCGTGCCAGGGCAGGTGTCCCCCACTTGGATATTCAATATATTTTGAACCATTAATATTATCTGCTAAATATCTTCCATTTAATTTAAAGACGGCAACGTCATCTCTAGAATGTAATACTAAAACTGGCAAATTTATATTGGGCAAACTAGCACGTATATCTATTTTAGTGAGTAATTCTAGAATGTTTTCTAGAGTCTTTGGATTGCAGACCATCCGTTCCAATTTTGCAAAGTCTAATTTTTTGTCAGGCATTTTTTGAGGACAAAATATGTAGCCTGAGCTTCCAGTGCCCCAATTAGTTAATAGGTTTTCCTTGATTGTGTCAGCCTCTGGCATAAATGGATAATCATCTGACCTAGTAAATCGAGCGGCTCCACCAAAAACTGCTACAGATTTAACTTTTTGGGGATAAGTTGCGGCATATATTAACGATATTGATGCACCTTCGGATAGTCCTAAAAGAAAAAATTCTTCTAGTTTTTCGGTTTCAACAATAGATGAAATATCATCCATTCTTTCCTCTAAATTAGGTGCTGTAGCGTCTCGATCTGATAGCCCTTGCCCCCTTTTATCAAATATAATGACCCTGAAGTAATTACTTAATCCTCTTATCCAAGCGAGGTACTCCTTGTCTTCAAGCGCTGCCTCTAAATGAGAAATTGTTCCTGGAACATACACAAGAGTATCTTCAGCGTCGCCCCAAATCTGGTAAGCAATGGTGAGCCCACCTGATTCAGTATATTTTGATACGTATTCTTCGGCCATAGTTTTTATAATACAGAAAATCATTGAAAAGTGATATCCATAAACAATATCTCTTAAATTATATGTTGAAAAGCTGACAGTATTTTTCTACAACAAATGATGGGGGACATTGTTGTAAACAATATTATTACAATGGAGGCCTCTACTGACTATTTACGCATTACTTGGATACGCTTTGGTTGCCTTGGTCGTGACTCTATTTATCAGGCCCTTTATTAATATAGAGCGCTCTATATTCGCTTATTTTGCTCCCTTCGGATTGGTTTATATTGTGCTAATGTTTTTTGCACCGACAAATAATTTTTCGGCGGGTTGGCACAGGTACATTGGAATAACTATTGGTGCAACATTACTTTTGCTTTTCTACTTAAAGGTGAGAAGTTATGTAAATAAAAAGAGGTATGAAGAAGAACTAGCGAGGGCTGCAATGGAGGAGGCTGAAAACTCGTAAGGATTTTATAAAAATTGAAAGTGGATAAAAGTGATTATAGATTTAAAAGATTTCGTTAATGATACGAGGGTTGAAAAAATTCTAACAGCTCTATGCTCCGGTGCTATTCGTCTTTATAAAGAAATTTCATTAAGTGACACTGGGGGAGGTCATAGACTTTCAGTTGGCTTAAATTCCGATGGAGATAATCAAAAACAGCTTGATGTAATTGCTGATGATATTTTTTGCAGTTCATTAGAGGCTGCTGGAGTAGGCTTTTATGTGTCCGAAGAACGTGAATCCATAGAAATGCTTAATAATAACGATGATTTAGGAGTAGCTATTGACCCACTAGACGGATCCTCCAACATTGACTGTAATGTTTCAATTGGAACAATTTTTTCTATCAAGAAAGTGAAGAATAAAAGCCGTCCCCAAGATGATTTCTTTCTGTTAGGGAAATATCTAGCTAGTGGGTACTTTATTTATGGGCCCCAGACATTATTGGTTTTCACGGTTGGTAATGGTATTGTTAAGTTTTTGCTTGATGTAGAAGATAATAAATTTGTTTCCGTAAAATCAGACCTGAAGATCCCTGAACAAACTCAAGAGTACGCTATTAATAGTTCAAACTCCAGATATTGGCCCACACCTGTAAGGAGTTATATAGAAGAGTTGATAGATGGTGCCATTGGTCCTCGAAAAAAAAATTATAATACAAGATGGGTAGCTTCCTTAGTTGCTGAGACCCATAGAATATTAGAAAGAGGAGGCGTGTTCCTCTATCCAGGGGATGATAGGGAAGGCTACGCAGAAGGGCGATTAAGGAAAATATACGAGTGCGGTCCAATAGCGTACTTGATTGAACAAGCATTTGGGTTAGCAACAAATGGAATAGAGCCAATAGTTGGATTAACCGCAGAAAATTTACATCAAAGAACCCCCTTTGTGTTTGGATCTAAAGAAGAAGTTGAAACTATAAAAAAGTTTTATGAAGATCCTAACAGTGCCCATGCACCTCTTTTTAGAACTCGAGGACTATTTAATAGGTAGCAATAAATGAGTATAAAACACCCAATAATATCAGTCACAGGCTCTTCTGGGGCAGGTACGTCTACAGTAAAACATACTTTTCAACAAATTTTCAGAAGAGAAAGCGTAAAGGCCGTAACATTAGAAGGCGATGCATTTCATAGATATAATAGAAAGGAAATGAAAAAAGAGTTAGAGAAAAGACATGCGGCAGGCGATGCTACCTTTTCCCATTTCTCCTTCGATGCCAATTTGCTGCCAGAATTAGAGGAATGTTTCAGAAATTACAGCGAAAAAGGTACGTGCCGGTATCGACATTATATTCACAATTCAAATGAAGAAAATTTGTATGGAGCTAAATCAGGGAATTTTACAAAATGGAAAAAGTTTGAAGAACCATCAGATCTATTGTTCTATGAGGGCTTGCATGGGGCAGTAGTAAATGAAGAAATCAATTTGGCAAGGTATGCAGATTTAAAAATTGGTGTTGTTCCTGTTATTAACCTCGAGTGGATACAAAAAATTCATAGAGATACAGATTCCAGAGGCTACAGTACCGAAGCTGTGACAGACACAATATTGAGAAGGATGCATGCTTATGTTCATTGTATTTGCCCTCAGTTTACAGAGACAGATATTAATTTTCAGAGGGTACCGGTAGTAGATACATCTAATCCATTAGTAGCTAGGTGGATACCAACTGCTGACGAAAGCTTGGTTGTTATCCGTTTCAAAGACCCTCACGGAATTGATTTTCCTTATCTTGTATCGATGATTCATGATAGTTGGATGAGCAGAGCTAATTCAATAGTAATACCAGGAGGAAAATTAGATTTAGCAATGCAATTAATACTAACACCCTTAATAGGTAGATTGGTCAATCAAGCAAAACGAGCAATATGAAAAGCAAAAAAATATTAAAAAATAGGGAAGAAAAATGGCACTGATAACTTTAAGACAACTACTCGACCATGCAGCTGAAAACCAATATGGAGTACCCGCCTTTAATATAAATAATATGGAACAAGGCTTGGCAATACTAAAGGCCGCTGATAAAACCGAATCCCCAGTTATTCTTCAAGCGAGTAGAGGTGCAAGGGCTTATGCCGGTGACATTATGTTATCACATATCGTGGTGGCACTAGCCAAAATGTATCCAACAATCCCAATCTGCATGCACCAAGATCATGGTAACAATGAGGCTACGTGTATGACAGCTATTGGACATGGTTTTACGTCTGTTATGATGGATGGCTCTTTAGAAAGTGACCAAAAAACACCAGCGAGTTATGATTATAATGTTCAAATCACAAGAAAGGTTGCCGAGATTGCGCATTGGGTCGGAGCATCCGTAGAAGGAGAACTTGGAGTTTTAGGAAGTTTAGAGACTGGTGAAGCAGCTAAAGAAGATGGCTCTGGAGCAGAAGGAAAACTTGATGCCAAACAGCTTTTAACAGATCCAGACCAAGCGCTCGATTTTGTTACAAAGACTGACGTTGATGCTTTAGCGATTGCCTGTGGTACTAGTCATGGCGCATATAAGTTCAGTCGGAAACCTGATGGAGATATATTGGCTATGGATGTTATTGAAAAAATTCATAAAAAGATACCAAAGACTCATCTCGTGATGCATGGGTCCTCTTCTGTCCCTCAATATTTACAAGACTTGATAAACAATAATGGTGGGGAGATGAGTCAAACATATGGTGTTCCAGTAGAGGAAATTGAGAGAGGCATAAAGTCAGGTGTTAGGAAGATAAATATAGACACTGATTGCAGAATGGCAATAACAGGTCACTATAGAAAAATAGCAAGAGAAAAACCTGCTGAATTTGACCCTAGAAAGTTTGCTATTCCTGCTAGTGAAGAAATGGAAAAACTATGTGCTGATAGGTTTGAAAGGTTTGGAACTGCAGGACATGCAAAAAAAATATTAGTTAAATCCTTGGATCAAATGGCACAAAGTTATTCCAAAGGTGAGCTAAAACAAATATAATAAAAGGGAGGAACAAATGCCTGATGGTAATAAAAAATTAGATGCTAAAGCTCGATACGCAGCTGGGGTTTTAGAATACAAGAAAATGGGGTATTGGGAGCCCGATTATTTACCCAAAGATACCGATGTCATAGCACTTTTTAGGATCACTCCTCAGGATGGCGTGGATCCCATTGAAGCTGCAGCGGCAGTTGCTGGTGAAAGTTCAACTGCAACTTGGACAGTTGTTTGGACAGATCGTTTAACAGCGTGCGAAAAATACAGAGCTAAAGCCTATAGAGTTGATCCAACACCTAACAACCCAAACGAGTATTTTGCGTATATTGCCTATGAGTTAGATCTTTTTGAACCTGGATCTATTGCTAACCTAACAGCATCAATCATTGGTAATGTCTTCGGCTTTAAACCTCTAAAAGCACTAAGACTAGAA
>CACJWR010000038.1 GCA_902596985.1 uncultured Alphaproteobacteria bacterium | reverse complement strand
GGGTAAGAACGCTTTCTGATATAAATTCTGGAATCTTAACATCTCCGATAAAAATATTTTGTAAAATTCTCTGACGTCTTTGGTCTGTGGGGCCATTTTTGCTTGCACTGTACCCTTCATGAGATAATAAACCGTCTGCCGCATTGAATTCTACTACAGTTTCTCTCCGATTCTCTTCCACTCTGTCTATAAGCTTTTTGCGATCCTTAACAACCTCTGAGCCAAACAGTCTTTCCCTTTGATTTGCCTCGACAGGTTGATTAGGTTGAACTTGTTCCTTCAGTCTTCTAACCAAGTCAGACAAAAATTGGGACGGAACCTTTTCTTTTCCGTTTCGTTTATTTACGTGCGACATGCTTAGATACTCTTTTGCCCGCGTTATGCCGACATAAGCGAGTCGTCTTTCTTCATCAAGTCTATTCACAGCCAGTGAATGAGGTAAAACCGACTCTTCCCACCCAATTATAAAAACACTATTCCATTCTAAACCTTTTGCCCCATGAATTGTACCGACATAAACTGCATCAGAATTTTCGGTAGCATTAGTAAAGGCATTCAATTTTTCAAATACCACGTCCGATCCAGCATAGGATGCAAGATAGTCTTTATGAATTTTGATTTGTTCTGTTGCTTCTAGTTTCTCATCATCAGTGAGCTTGTCTGACCCTGATATTCTATTTGTTAAAAAGGTAGATAGCGAAGCAACTTTGACTGGCCATGGATTAGTCGCTAAATTGCTCGCGAAGCTCTCTAATTGGTTGGAAATCTTAATAGCATACCTTCTATCCAAATTTTGACCGTTGCTGACAGCAATAGCACTTATTAGCTGCTTTGAATATTTGTCCGAAAATAAACCTGATCCATCTTTTGTAAAATAGGGAATATCGGCTAGTGCTAATTTTGCAGCTACTGCCGCAGGAAGTTGATTAGTTCTAGCAAGAACAGCAATTTCATTATTATTGACGCCTGCTTCCTTACGCGATCGAATAAGGTCTACAACACCAGATGCTTCGGTTTCTTCATTTGCAAAATCAAATATTCTAGCTTGACCTTTCGCCTTGGTAACGGCAGTTAACATTTTGTCATGCCTTGAGGTTAAATAAGATGCCAGCTCTTTCGCAAGATAGACAATCGAACGACCGGACCTATAGTTTTGTTTAAGGTTTACTTTTTTAGCTCCAGGATAATCCTGTTCAAATCCTAATATGAATTTTACGTCGCTGCCTCTCCAACCATAGATTGCTTGGTCATCATCTCCAACAACCCAATACTTTGCTCCGCCTTCTAAAATACGATCCATCATTCTTTTTTGAGAAAAATTTATATCCTGAAACTCATCAACAAGAATGTGCTCATACTTTCTGATAATTTGTTTATTTCCTTTTACATCTTGATCTAGAATTTTAATGGCGTACTGAATCATTCTCTCAAAATCTATCTGGTTGTTATCTGTCAGATGCTTTTCATAATATGGATAAATTCTAGAACTCAGAGAAAGTAATGTATCTGATATTTCGCTTGCTTGAACACCGGCGTCTTCTACGTCAAGCAAATTTTGCCTAAAAAGATCAATTTGACTAAGGATCTCTGTATTATTGATCTCTTGTTCTTCATCTGTTTCACTTAATACTTCCTCATTTTCTTCTCTAATTCCTCTGATAATAGCTAATCTTTTATAGGCTTGAGCCAGTATTGTTTCCGGAGGATCCAATCCTATTAAAGCGGAATGATCTCTAACAATTCTGTTTCCTAACGCATGAAAAGTTGTAAGATTATCTTGCTCTAAATCTGTGCCCCTTTCCGTATTTATCCTACTTCTAATCTCGTCAGCAGCTTTTCTTGAGAATGCACAGCATAAAATTTTGTCTGGTTCAACACCTTGTTTTAGTAAATATAAATATCTTCCAACTAGAGTACTTGTCTTACCTGTTCCTGGTCCAGCTAGTACGAGCAAACGTGCGCTTGAGTGCTCAGCAGCCGATTTTTGTTCTTGATTAAGTTCTAACATTTTTATTTCTCCTACTGCTGTATTGCTTTTCTCTGATCCTGATCCATAGATAAGTATGCTATCAGTATCGGATCAACATGCTTTTTGAACAAGAAGGTTTTTTCAGAATCTTCAAAAGTGTTTAGTTCTTTCACCGACGCTACAGCTTCTTCAAATTCCTGTTGAGGCGTTTTTTCAATTCCCAAATCTTCAACACCTGGTTCATAAACATGATCAATAAGTATATTTTTTATAGCTCTTAGCTCCCAATAAAGATAATCAATCTCTTCTACAATATCGGACCTAGAAGCGTCTTTTTGTGATAGATCCTGAGATATATTTACCCGAACAGAGTTTTTTTCGCTTTTCCAAATCTCATAGCGAAGACCGGAGTCATGCTGCCACATTTCAAATAGATCAAAACCAAGAGACTTGAGAAGAAACTGAGTTTTTTCAAGTGCCTCAGCTGAAATAGTCATTTCAAGATTGGGTGGCATTTTTGTTTGGATTGTCATATTTATCTTCCTTTTTTATTTTTTAAATTTATTAACTTTTACCAACCGTATGCAGTTGAGAAATTTAAAAAATAAAAAAGGAAGATAAAATGAAGCTAGCATATTAATTAAATAAATATGGAAGTCAACTTTTTTAAATACCACTCTTTAAAAGTTTAATTATTAACCCTAATTATTTAAATCACGCCCATATCATTTTTCTCGATAAGAATTTCGCTTAATTCTAATAGCTTCATTTTTACCTTTTTCTTTGAGTTGTATAATGTCTTATCGTGAAAAAGCATTTAAGAGACAAGAAAAACGAGAAAGACAATCCCAGTAAAACAAAGAACCACATAAAAAGAAGGAAAAAAAATTAGTAATTAGGGGCAGTGATATTGAGAAAATGATTATTAAGCTAAAAATCATTGGTTTAGAGCTGGAAAAGATTGAGTTCCAACCAAACAAAGCATGGGTATCAGATAGAAAAAAAAGAAGTCCAGATGTTAAAATTAAAAAATAAAATCAAACAATACCAGCATAATTTCTATACAAATAAGTAAAACCTTTTTGCAAAAGTTCTTTCAATAAATTACATTAATACATGGGTGATAAAGTCATATGTCAAAGATTAGTACGTGGATAGAGTATGGTAACGAGATGAAAATTGGGGATCACCATGAGGTATATTATTGGGAAAATCCTGTATCACCAGGATATACTAACGATTTGTGCTTATTTTTATCAAAATCCTCTTCAGAAAAATTTAAACTATATATAATGACTCCTCAAAGGCTCGGTCTTATTGAGGAAACAGAGAGTCAAAGGGAAAATGATCCCGACTTTTTTCCTGATGAAATAAATGGCGAGCCTGTAAGAAGGTGCCTCGGGGAATATTATATAGGTTACGATTTTTATGATTACCCTGATCCAAACAAAAATAATGAAATAGAGTTTAAGGCTTTTTCTGATCCAAAGATTAATGAATGGCTAAAAAAAAATGGGGTAAATTATTCGCTAGAGAAAATTGAGCCTGGAAAAATTACTACAAGCACATGGTAGGAAATAACTTAAAAGCATTAATATTTGGGTAAAAAACATAATTTGGAGCTTAATTCATGAATGAGATAAAATGTCCAGGCTGTGGTGAAAAGTTTAAAATAGATGACTCATCTTATTTGAAGATTTTAGAACAAGTTCATAATCAAGAGTTTGAAAAACAAGTTAAATTGTTAGAAGAAAATTCTCAGGGCAAGTTACAAACCAAGATCGATGAATTTAAAAAAGATCATGAAAAAGAGATTGAAAATTTACAAGAGGATATAAAGCTTAGGGATACAACAATTGAACGACTGCATAGTCTTAAAGCGCAATTATCTACAAAAATGGTAGGTGAGACCCTTGAGCAGCACTGTGAAATAGAGTTCAATAAACTGCGAAGTACGGCATTCCCAAACGCATACTTTGAAAAGGATACCGATAGTAGCACTGGTAGTCAGGGTGACTATATTTTTAGGGACTCTGATCAAAATGGAACAGAAATTGTTTCAATAATGTTTGAAATGAAGAATGAAAGCAATACGAATTCGACCAAGAAAAAAAATGAAGACTTCTTTAAAGAACTAGATAAAGATCGCACTGAGAAAAACTGCGAGTATGCGGTGTTAGTTACCTTATTAGAAGCTGATAATGAATATTATAATTCTGGGATCGTTGATGTTTTTCATAAATATCCGAAAATGTATGTAGTACGACCTCAATTTTTTATTCCCATTATTACGTTACTGCGTAATGCTTCAACAAAAGCACTAGAAGTTAAAAATCAACTTGCTGTAATACGTGAAAAAAACGTAGATGTTACAAAGTTTGAAGAGGCTCTAGAAAACTTCAGAACTGGTTTCGACAAAAATGTGGCTACAGCAAAAAATAAATATCAAGATGCAATTGACCAAATTGATAAATCAATTAAAAACTTAGAAAATACAAAAAGAGCTCTTGAAAGCTCTGAAAGGCAATTTCGTTTAGCAAATGATAAAGCACAAGATTTAACAATAAAGCGTCTGACAAAAGATAGCCCCTCTCTTGCAGAAGAATTTGATCAAAAAAAATTTATCAAGTAAGGCAAAGTCCACTCAAGACAATATTACAAGAATAGAAATTCTATTCTGCTATAGAACAAGAGAATTACCATTAGAATTTATCACTATTGTCATCTAAGCACTGGCTTCGCTCATGAATAGCTATTCCACGCAGCCACAAAGGAAGCGGTAAGTCTAATTTTCTTCCCATGATCTTCAGCAACTCCAGCCGATTTTAATCGACTTACAGTCGCACTCATGGAACTTTTATTTGTTTTATTGCCTGAAATATGCCTAGACCGTAGGGCAGATAAGACAATTTGGTTTCTACTCTTTGGCCTTTGATCATTCAGAAGGTCGAGTATTATAAACGTCATATACCCTCTACTAATCGACCACTCATTTGCCAGATCGACTGGTATTTCAGTAATCCGTTCAACATAATCGAGACCAAACCCCTTAAGGTAATCAAAACTCAAATCAAAGTTACTAGGGTTTGCAATAAAACTTTTCAACTTAGCTATGACTTTGTCAGGCAGCACGTCTCTCAACTTTGCACTGTCAATATGAGAATTTAAATTTTCAGGCTTGCAATCTAAGTAAGAGACTAAAAAACTCATCCAAAGCGCAATAAGATCTTCAGTATCTTCATTTAGTTCTGATTGCCTATGCGCCGCAAGGTTAATCGAGTCTTTGTTACCGAATTCATTATTTGGAAGAATGGAAATACCGACCAATACACATCGCTCCAAACTGCATATAATGTGACTTGGTCGCAACCTTCGGTGGCACAACCCTAATCGATGTAAATATTGCAGAGCTTGGAGTGCTTGCCGAATCCAGTTCAAAACAGTAGAACTATCAACATCGACGATAGCGACATCAAGCCGCTCACCAATAACAAAACCGCTACTGACGGCATAAACATCCTCATGAACGTTATAGTCTACATCAAACACCCGTTCCAACGAGGGATGAAAAGCATTCATAAGTCTTGAAATAAGAGGCTGTGCTTGTGCCCATCGACTTTCGGCCTGAAAGACTTTCTCAATAACACATTCAAACTGACCATCTTTGTGATGCCCAAGCCAAATTTCTGAAAACTGACTACTCGAAATTTGCCTATCGAAACCATATTTCCCTGAAAAGACTTCTGCATTATCATCTCCAGATCGTTCATCAAGTGATTTCCCAGTGATTATTGCGGAAAGATAAAATGTGAGAGACTCCAAGTCTTGGTTCTCTTGATCATCAAACCAACTACTAACTTCAGCATTGTTGAGAGCCGCTGAAAGAGGAAAAAACAAACGACGCACACTAGAGGCGGCGGTTTCAGGCTTACCTTGAATAAAATCTGACTTGAAAATCAGTTCTAATTCTTCTGTCACCAGGATATCTGAAACTTTGCAACAGGTTAAAGATAAACCCCTCGCATTAATTTGCTCGATCGAAGTAGCCGCAAATCTTATCACTCGAGCAGTTTTTTCTGGGGCAACTTGACCCTCCAAAAACTCTGGCAAAGGCGTTCCTAGAACTTCCCGAATTGCGAATGACAAAAAACCACTATTCCTGATCAAAGGTGTACTCACAGGCACCCCAAGCACGCCAGACAACTGTTCTAGCCGGGCCGCATGGTCCTTTAGCCTTTCAATAGCTTCAGAGGATTGCTTCGATGTGGTATCAACTTCATGCAGCAACCATCTCGTGATAAGTTCACCTTGTACATGTTCAGATCGCCATATCTCGATCCTACCATTAGCAGCAATTTTTTCAATTTTTTTGAATCCACCAACCTCTGATATTTTTGCTGGAACTTTTCCAATGTTACCTAAAACATCTAGTGCTTTTTTACGTTGTGATTGGCTAATTATAAATTGATAGGTATTGGTGCAATATTCTTTTTCAGTTAAACCCTGAATAATGGAGTCTGCATCAAAAACACTTAAATTAGATTGAACCTTGTTGAGTGTGATTTCCGAGCCCTCATCACCGGTTATGAAAACCATTCCTTGGCACCAAGGTGCATGCTCTGCTCTGAGCAAATTTGCCTTAATACCGCCAGCATATACGCGGGCAACGCCATTTGCTTTGGACAGCGCATTATCAACTATCCTTCCATCTAAAACCCAAGAATTGGCATCAACATTGAGCGTCCCCGAGTACCCTTTGACATCTACTAGGTAGACCGCATATTTGCCAAATACAATGGCGTCAATTTCTTTTAAAAGACCGTTTGGAGTTGGCACCTCTACATTTGTGATAAGCAAATATTCCGCTGGTAATTTTTTCTCAAGAAATTTAAATGCCCATGTTTCGGCTGCGTTTACTGGTTCTCCAATTTTTACACGTTTAGCCATCCGCTCGTTCCCTAAGAGGGGTCTGCAGCAATGAATGCGTCTGGCCAGCCTCCATGCAACTCTATTGCATTGTCAATATCCGCCATAATCATGATGGTTTCACTAATGGCTGCGATAATTTTTTTATAATCCTCTATATCCTTTTCAGTAAGTGCGCATGAGTCTTTCGATAAATTAATTTTTTTTGCAGACCTTTCTTTTAACCATTTTTGTAAAGTTTTGTTAGGTCCAATTTCAAATTCCCAAGACTTTTTCGAAATAGGGTAAAACCCACTCGAGCAATCTGTATTAATGTAAACTGTTCCTCCGTTTTCTGGCACCCAACACACCTTTGAAACCACTTTATTATACCCAAAAAATTGAGTGTCGCCAAAAGTCTCTGTAGAACTGTTCATTAAATGAGATGCAACTAGTTTTTCTCCGAGATTGGCCAGCTCAAAGAAAAGCTTTTCGCAGCAGTCAACTGGTATTCTTGGCCAATCAATTTTTAGGAATTCGAGATACCGATCTCTATATTTTTGACTAAAAAGTATTGCATATATGTAGCAGAACGCATAAAAACCTTTGGCTAATGAAAGCCCATATACTTGAAATTTTCTGTCCAGAGACTGTTCTTTGTTTGGACGCCAAGTAAGGTTATCTGAAGCGCTCAAATCTAATTTTTCTTGTTTAGTTTCATTACTGTAAATATAAAGTGGAAATATTGAATTATACTCACGAGAATTTGCCGAGAGCGCAGTGTCTGATATAATCGTATTTGCAACAAAAACGTGTTGCCAGGTAGGAGTTACCGCCTGCCGAACCAAAATCAAGCCCACATTATGCTGCAACATAGAATTCATGGTATTGCCACGCATCCGCTTAATTGCACTTTTATGATAAATAATGCTTCGTTCATCGAAAGGAGCTGCGAGCCATCTTTTTTTTACTGGCACCCCATCAGAGATTGCCTTACTAAGATTATTTAATGAGAACCCGCTCCATGAAGGAGGCTGAATATCTGGAAATATTTCTTTCCAGCTCAACTCTTCCTTAACTATTTTGTCCAATCTTTGTTGTACAACGGAGTCGCTAATATCGCTAACAAAAGAATCTCTTCCAGTTTGAACGCCGCTTACTCTTTCTTTGAAAATTTCGTCTATTGATTTAAAGCTATCGTACTCCTCTTCCAATTTATTATTCCATGGGACAAAAAAGTAATAAGGTGGCTCTGCAAAGATTGTATCACCCTTCAATTCCTCTAGCTCCAGATGTGTCAACTTTCTATTAGCAGAACCCCAGCAATCCTCATGAAATATTTTTAAGATCTGTTTATCGAAGGTTTTAATTGCAACGTAAACACAAACGCCCTGTTGTATTAAAAAGATGTTTTCGTCTTTATGGTCAATACCTAATTTGCTTTGAATTTCCAGTGGCACATGTTCTTTTGGTTTAGAGCTACCGTGAAGATTTAAAACAAAAATTAGATCAAAAAAATCTGACAAATATTTTCTGAAAGTTCGATGGGTGATCGCCTTTAAGAAAGAGTTATTTATGATGTAGGCGTTAATGCCCGAGGTTGATTTATCTATCAAATTAGTAGCTAGGCCTGTGAATTTCCATTCTTCTCTATTAAGATCACTTTTCTTTTCCACTAAGCCGTATTTAAACTTTTCAACCAAACTGATGGTAAATCGGTTTTCAGTGATTGAGTTAGAGTAAGGAGGATTACCAATTATTACAGTAAATCTTTTATTTTCTTTTACATTATTTACAGCAGATGACTCCTTTGCAAGAGCCGGGAGTATAAATGCGAAAGACCCCGAAAGGTTCGTAGCGGTTTCTAATCCATTTGTGAGGTAGATTTGAACACGGGCATCATTTTCAAAAAGATAACCGGTCTCATGTAGCTTCAAACCCACTCTTATGTGTGCTATAGTGTATGGTGCCATCATAATTTCATAGCCGTTAAGTCTAGGCAAAAGATTTTCTGGCACATATTTGTTCCAAAGCCTTTGTCTTTGCAATTCACCATGCCCATCTTTTAGCCATTTTTCATCCATTGTTTTGTAAATGACGTTGATCGTTTCAACAATAAAAGTTCCTGTACCTGTAGAGGGGTCAAGTATTTGGACATAAGGCTGGTTGGGAGATGTACCCACTGGTATTTTTAAATCCGGCTTCCGCTTAATAAGTTCTCCCCAAGTGGTTGTATCCGCAAGCCCGTCTTTTAATCCAAACTCATCCTTCAACTTATTGTCAACTGAACGAACGATAAAAGAGACAGCTGGTTGAGGCGTATAAAAAACACCCCGATCTTTCCTGATTTTGCTATCATACTCCTGAAGAAAGCCTTCGAAGAAATGCATAACAGGGTCCTCTTTTTGATTGCGATCCCCAAAGTCACGCAATACGGCTTCCATGTTTGTATTATCAAGCAAATCAACAACTTCATTAACACCCAATTCGTCAAAATCCAGCCCTATACCACTGGTGGAACTACGGCCTCCCACATTTAAAAATGTCTCCATTAAATCTCTAAGAAATGGATTCGTGATTGGTATCTGGGTACGGGCTGCATCGGCCGTGTTTGCTTTTGGATCAATGATACGGGCCGACAGTAGACCATATGCAATTGTCTGGGCATACATGTCGGAAAAGGAATCTGTATCGAGGTCTGAAATTAGATTTTCCCTAAAAACTGACATCAGTTTTTTTATAGGCCCTTCATCATTTTCAATTCCGAGCAATTCGCGTAACCGAGTTCGGATTGCTAAAGCCAGCTGTCCAAGTCGCTCAGCCATTTCTTTGGAACTTTGAATGACTTCACGATTTTTGAGGGTAAACGCTTCTCGCCATTGGGCTCTCCATGCTTCACTATCATTTGGGTCTTCAGGCCAAACCAACTTTTCACGCAGCGTTTCTATAACGTAATCAATTTTCAACCCAGTGTCATCATCGTCCCAACCTAAGACTTTCAATATAGGCAGGTCTGTTTTCTCAGGATTAGACGCAAAATGCGCAAAAGAAATACTCTGTGTCCCATGGGTGCCTGTTTGTGAGATCAATAAAAGATCACTCTCATGCCATGACGCCCGGTCGCCTGAATTGCTGGATGATCGCTTATTAAGGACCAACTTACTTAGGAGCCTACGAAGGGCCACAACCGGCAGTTTTTTATCATCAAAGCGTATGAAGAAGATACCCCATGGCTGGTCTTCATCCAACGGTCTTAGGCGGCGTATTTCTAAAAACTTTGGCGCAGTCTTTTCATCCAATCCAAGCTCCGACGAAGAATACTCAAATGTCATTTCCTCAAAATCGTCGGTTGCTATAGGCCAATCAAGTTCATCACCTAGGTACTCCACTAGCTCTGGAAAGTCATGAATAGATCTAAACTTACTTGCTGCAGTCGTATTCATCCTAATTCCTATCGTTTAATTTATTTCCATCCATGCCAATAGCGTGGGAACCACACCTAAGGGTGCATCTATATTTTTTAGGTAACTATTTTTTATGTGTTTCCTAACCTTGTCCCTAATATCTATAAGTGTCTCAAGTTCATACTGGCACTTTCGGGGCTCATCTGGTTTACACTTTACAGTCTCTATTATGTCAGTAATGTCTGTTACTATCTCTCCGCTTTCAATTACATATAAATACCAATGACATGGGCCATTTTTTGTAGAAAAAATCTGGTCTTCACTTTCCCACCTTGGCATCCTAAAACAAAAGAACACACCCCTAGTTCCTTTTTTCGGTTTAGTTCTGCCACTAAATATTGAAGAAGGAAATCTATCTAATCTATCTTTTAAAGATTCATCTTCTTTAAGTTTTTGCTGAAGTTCTAGCTGAAGGTTTTCCATTAACGATCTCTCACCGATATATCCTGCATTGAACTCTCTCAATGCTTCATATTCATCCTCGGGAGTCAGTAATTTTTGTCCCTCAATACCTAGTGTTTCGGAAATCATGAGTGTTTTTCTGGTAACAATACTGTAAAGACTAAGCAATCTATTGAGTTCATCGGGAGGCAAAAAATTCCAAAATGTTATTTTTCCTCGGTCGCCTGCAAGGGAAGGATTTTTTTCTATAATCGTCTCCTCAATTGAAAGATCCATTCGTCTATCTACACGACCTATACGCTGCATAAGTCTTACTGGGTTCCAATTGATGTCATAGTTTATAAGTCTTGTGCAATCTTGTAAGTTTAAACCTTCTGAGAGAACGTCAGTTGCAACTAAAATCCTTATTTCTTTTTGACCAGCCTCGGAAAGAGCATCAGAAGTTGTAGAATTATAATAAGGTGCAAAACGTCGGATAGTATCATATCTAGTTCCACTTGATCCACCATCCACCCGGCCAACCCCTTCTATCCCCGCTTTATTTAGATTTCTCTCAATATATCTCGCCGTATCGGCAAATTCGGAAAATATAATAGCTTTTTTATTGTCAAATTCCTTTTTTTTGAGCAATCTAATGAGCTTCTTTAACTTATCATCCTTTTGTGGTTCGAATTTTCTTGTTTCTTTTAAAAATTTTACCAGCTCATCTAAATCATTAAATGTAAGATTTATTATACTAGCAACATCATAATCATCTCTGCTTAGAGTGTCCCAAGATTCAAGTAACTCCTGTGGGAAGAGCTCGGGATCTTCTTCATCTTCATCGGACCCCCATAAGTCAAGCTGTTGCTGTCTAGTATAATTTAAAATGTCCTCATTATCGTCTATCCACTTATCATATCTACTAAGCTCATCATCTGTTTCACAATGCTTCTTTAAAAAAGCAATTAGCTTTTTTAAAAGTCTGTCACAAGATGTTTCAAAAGCAAAAACCGAGCTCTCAAATCGTTTAAGAAATTGGGTTCTTATTAGCCTTACCACATTCCTGAGGCGCGTTCTTAGAAATTCATCAATTTCATCATCACCTCTATAGAAATTAATTGGGTTATAAACAACGAGGTTAAATAATGGGTCTGCTCTGTTAAAAGCTTTTTCAATCATATCGAGTAAAGATCCATAGGTACTTAGAATTGAATAGTCTGCCACGATTGGCTTGTTTCGTTTTGGGAATGACACGGTGTTCCCATGTTCCTTTTTCTGACTCTCGATTGCATAAGAACGACTTCTCTGAACGATCAAATTTTCAAATACTTTGTCTCTTGCTAAGTAGGTTGTTACAGTATCAAGATTTTCACTGAGGTTCTCTTCAACATTTTCGAGACGCCTCAAGTCTCTTTCAATTTTATTAAAATAAGCCCTTAGATTGGTGATCCCGAGAGTTCGTGAAAAATGATCCTCCTCTCTGTTGGTAAAAAGCTCAATTAAATGCCTTAGGTCAGTTAATTTGTTATTTATCGGTGTTGCTGTGAGCAAAAACAACTGCTTACCTCGATCAGTTCCATTAATTAAATCAAGAAATTTGTAATAACGAGAGCGCTTCTCACCAGTTTCAGGGTCTCCCGCTCGACCAGGATTCCTAAAGTGATGTGCCTCATCAACAATAATAACATCTGCTATCTCTGCAACTCGCCTGAATCGATCAGGAAACTCACCGTCTCGATTTAAATCAGAGTGTGAGAATACAGCCAAATTGGAGAAATCAGTTCCGAACAGATTTGGAAGCTTACTTTTTAATATTGGGTCCCAGACGCCCTCTTTTGCGCCTTTTGGAGCAAAAAGCACTACATGTTTTTTCTCTTCAATCATTCTTTCAATTAACATAAGGCCCACAAAAGTTTTTCCGAGACCTACACCATCACATAGAAATGCTCCTCCAAACTGCTTTGCAATTTTCACCATAGACCAGTAAGCCTCTTTTTGGTACTGATCTAGTTGAGGAAATACAACTGACTTTGTATCTTCCCAAACACTTGCATAATCCTCGCGGTTTTTAAATAGTTCACGAAGAGAATGACTATAAACATCATATGGCGTCCAAGACTCCAGGTGACGGTCTATAACCTTAATTATTTCATCTGAAATATCTTCAGCCGCTTCCCAATGCTCTTCAAACCATGTCTGAAGTTGCGATACTTCGCTAGGGCTCTGTATTTGTACATTCAATTCTATGTTTTTTGATAGCCCTGCTTTAGTAAAGTTACTTGAACCTACCAATGCAGTTGAACCCACAACATCTAATTTCGAGTGAGTAATATAGGCTTTTGCATGGAATTTCGATTTATTATAAACCTTGCATTCTATTTGGCCGTTTCTTATTGCCTCTGTTATTGCAGGCGCTCCTTTTAAAAAGGGATTTTCATTCTTCTCTATCTCTAAATTATGATCGACAGCTTTTTTTGCGTTATCTCTAAGAGCCTCTAATAATTGCTTTTTTGTTTTTTGGGTTTGCTCATCTCCCATTAAAATTCTAATTTTTGAAACTTTTTGCCAGTGTTGATCTAATTCTAACAACGCTCCCACATCAAAATACCCAGTCGCAATGTCAAAACTCTTAGATATTTCTGTCCACTCTTTTAAGTACCTAAGACCGCTCCAGTCTGAACCGGCATTATCTACTATAAACAAATCACCGCCTCTATTTGTCATTTTTTCACCTTAAAAATACTTTCAAGTCTCTTTATTTGGACGACGTTCTATCATATTATAAAAACTGTCATTGAAAAATAAATTTAATGGCAGAGCAAACCAAAATAAAATTTCATCTCTGCTAATTTCTGGGCTCGCTTACTACGTATTGATCTAGTTTCTCTCCCATGGATAGTTTTTGCCATCGTACAACGTTGCTTGCCACTATATGTTACCGGACCCGTTATTTTTGAAAAATACGTGGTGGAAGAGGTATCCCCGTATCACAGGTCCAATAAAGTTCAAAAAAGTGCATGTGATGCTTTGAGTATCGCTATAAATAATGTAAACGTGCGCCTATCTCGGGCCAATCATATTTATCCAAGTACTTATAATAAATTATTGGAATCGTCTTATTGGGAAAAAAATGCAAGCTTCCTAAATCTAATTGTTTTAGTGAAACATACAGGTTTCTTCTTTTTATTGCATGTATGATAAGTTATTATACTGAAATATGAGTTCAAAGTTTAAAAGGCGCGGCCACTATAAGACGAACATGTATGGAACTCGGTTCTGGGTAAGACCACATGATGTGATCCGAGAGTATTCAGTAGAGTTTCGAAACGGAGAGACTTATATTGACGGACAACATAAGCTTCTTCCGATGCGCTGTCCTTATTGTTACAACTCCGTTTTCTATTCTTATCTAGGTGGCAATACTCGCATTCTATTTAATGGCACGCATCACCCAGTAACCAGGCATGATTGTAGAAATAATAATGATAAATCTATACAGAGAAATGGCCCACTTAAAGAGCCAAAAAAGTTTATGTCCAAGCAAGAAATTGATGCTCAGAAAAATAAAAATAAAGACCACATAGAAATCAAGGTTTTAAAGGCGCTTGGCGGTGGTTGGGCTTTTAAAAGAAGAGAAAACCTTTCTGCGACCATTATAAAAAATTTAGCTGAGG
>CACJWR010000037.1 GCA_902596985.1 uncultured Alphaproteobacteria bacterium | reverse complement strand
TACTGAAGGCTTGTCCAATTATTTTTTATTTTAACTATTTAAATAGAAGTATAAATGAGTCAGGGGTTACCATGAAAGCGACATTATAGGATATTACAAAAATGATTAACGCAATTACAATTATTAAGAAAAAACAAGGTCTAACATATGAAAAGTTCCAGAATTACTGGAAAAATGAACATGCTGAAATTGTAACTAGATCTCCACTTGTGGGAACCTATGTTCAATCTCATCCAATCTATAATGACAAATTGACTTTTGAAGATACTATCGATGGTATTGCAGAAATTTGGTTTGATGACACAAACGCAATGCGTTCTTTAGCTGCTACTAAAGAATATAAAGATATCCAAGATGATGAAAAAGTCTTTATAGATGGTAGTGCTGTAAGGTTAATCATTGCCGAGGATATAATAACCGTCGAAGGTAACGTTTCAGACTACAAGCTTATAATTTTTATGAATAAATCTAGTAATGTTGAACTAACCGACTTCAGGAAAGAATTAGTTGATATGGCCTCTCAGTACTCCAAAAAAAATGTAACTAGGATGAAAGTAAGTTTGCCAAAAACAGCAGGTTATAAGGGCGATAAAAGTCCAGCTTGGGATGCTATTTTAACTGTTTGGTTAGACTTAAAAGTCGATCAACAATACATAGACGACACAGTAAATTATTTTTCCAATTCATCGCCAAATATCATTGCAAAATTATGTAGCTCAGTAGTGGTACAGGAAAAATAACTGAAGAAGCTACTCGGGCATACCCGCTAGGCGCATTCCCTCAATCATTAATTCTTGTATCTCCTTATTAAGGTCGGGAGCAACGCTTTTGTAATCCTCAATAGTTTTTATTTCAGGACGTTCTTCTTGATATTTCAAGAGCCATTCCTTGCTTTCTCCAACTTTTCCTTGGTGAGCTAAAACAGCTGCTTTGAATCCAAAATATCTACTATGATTATTTTCCCTCATTTCGCGTTCTAAAGATTGGATCGCGTTTTCCCAATCTTTGTTACCAAAATGACATAGAAATATTACCGTCTCTCCATAATTTTCAGCTAAGTCATCTATTTCAGCAGCTCTAGTAAAGGCATCAATTGCAGCTGTGAAAGAACTCTCCTCCAATAAATTCATCCCCTTCGCCATCAGAGTTCTTGCATGATGGGGGTTGACTTCTAGAGCTTTATTAACATAGTCAGCAAACCTCTGCTTATCTTCGTCAATAAACGCGATAAAACCCATATTCATTATTGAGTCCGGATTTTTAGGATCTAGTTGAAATGCTTTTTCTGTATACTCTCTAAATTTTTTATCGTTTTCTTCTCTTTTATCCTGAACTGAGGATTCAAAAATCAAAAAATTATAGGCTTGGGCCAACAAATTGAATGCAGAGCTATGATTTGGATCTAACGCTGTTGCTTTTTCCCCATGTTCCAAAGATTTATAAATGTGCATAAGTTTTTCTTCAGTAGTCTTCGAAGAATTCATAAGTGCGTAAGAATTCACGGCTTGTAAATACTCATCCCAGCTACTAAGCGCATTCATCTCTCGATCAGATAACTTTTTTCTTTCATTATTAATGATTGCTGGACTGATTAACGCTGCGGATTTTTGTGACACTTCATCCTGAACTTCAAAGACATCATCTAATGACCGATCCCATGTTTGTGACCAAATTTGTGTATCTTCAACGGCATCCGTAAGCTTTGCCATTATTCTAACTTTATTGCCACCTTTTCTAATACTTCCTTGAACTAAATAACTTACACCTAACTCAGAAGCTATTTTTTGAGTGGGATCCTTTGTATCTTTGTAAGAGATTACTGAATTAATTGAAATAATTGGGAATGTTTTTAACTTAGACAGATATGAAATAATGTCCTCAGTGATCCCATCAACGAAGAAATCTTGCTCGGGATCATTGCTTAGATTCAAAAATGGAAGTACCGCTACTGATGGCGCTTTACTTGTTTTCGTAATTTTTTCCGCTGCAGCCTCTGCAAGTTTTTTGTCATTTTTTTCTCTAACTTTAAGATCAGGATCAGCAATATCATAGGCATGAACCTCAGTGTTTTTAACCTTTTGTTCACCAAGATCATTGAATAGCAGTTCTGTCTTCTTATTTACAAAGTCAACTATGCTTTTGGATACACATATCCCATTGGCTTGTGAGAGAGCCTCAAGTCTCGCGGCTACATTTACACCCTCACCGTAAAGATTATCTCCTTCAATTATCACATCACCCATATTCAAACCTATCCGGAAGCTCATTTGGGATTCTTCAGAAACTGACTTATTTCTCTCCTTAATTAATTTTTGAAATTCATTAGCACAAACCACAGCAGAGACGGCACTTTGAAATTCAGCTAATACAGAATCTCCTGCCGTATTAAAAATTCTTCCACCATGTTCGTCAAACAGTTTATCTAAGATTTCCTGGCAAGCTCTAAAGCTACGTAAGGTTTCTTCTTCATTTATTTCCATAGATTTGCTGAAACCAACAACGTCAGTAACAAAAATAACTGCGATTTTTCTGTCTATGTCTTGCTGAGAAGATTTATTTAATTGAACGACGTTCTCTGCCATATTAAGTCCTTAAATTATACCTTTAATACATTAATCTTTTTTCTCTCAAAGTCACGAACTTAGAATACATTTTTATAATTAAGTTTGAGAAATATCATATCTTTAGACGTTCCAAAGTAGATTTTTTTTCACCCTTAATTTTAACAAATCTAAAAAAAAGAAGGATAGAACAAACTAATAAACCTAGTCCAATGCCGTAATAAACTCCTGAGCCGGCCAATGAAGTTTTTTGAGAAAGAAAATATGCAGCAGGGATACCTATAGTCCAATAAGAAAAAAAAGAAATTATGAAGGGTTTCTTTGTATCTGAGAATCCTCTCAAGAGTGCAGCGAAAAGTATTTGTCCACTGTCAGCTAAATGGAAAAAACAACCAACGAAGAGAAAAATTCCTGCATAAAACGCAACCTTTTCAACATTTAAATCATTACTATTCAAAAATAAAGAGATTATAAAATCACCAAAAAATATTATTAGGAAGGTATTGAGAAGTGCCCATCCAAGGCCAAGAAAATAGACAGAGGAAGCTGCTTGGTCCAACTTGCTTAACTCATTGGCTCCTATTGTTTTGGCAATAATGACCGTGCCAGCTTGGGAGATTCCTAGTGGTATCATGAAAAAAAGTGCGAATACCGTTATGGAAATACCGTGGGCTGCTAATTCTACGTCTCCAATCCAACCCATTAAAATAGAAGCAAATGAAAACATTCCACTTTCGGCCATTATTGTCAAACATATCGGCCAACCGAGCTTGAAAAGATTTTTAAAGATCTCAGGATCAAAAACAAAAAAATCTTTGAAGATTTGCTTTTCTTTCAACTCAGAAAAGTGAATGTATAATAACCCAGATAACATCATGGCAACACTTGTTAAAAGTGAAGAACAAGCAACTCCACTTATCCCCAACTCTGGAAATCCAAAGTTGCCAAAGATAAATAGATAGTTAAATACAAAGTTTGTGATTAATCCCAATATAGAAATGGCAAGCACAACTTGTTGCTTTTTCACAGATATCAGAAATGCCTTTATAACGTATGTGAGAAGTAAAAAAGGCATCATCCACTGAACTACTTGAATATATTGAGACACTATTTCGACAATATATTCATCCTGTTCTAAAAATGTAAGAAATGCTGAGGTGTTGCTTACCAAAACCAATCCAAATAGTGAAAAGGCAAAAACTAGCCATAGACCCATTCTGAAATTAATTCTAAGTGCTTCCGTATCTTCCTTACCAAAAGCTCTTGATACATTTGTAATGACAGCTAGTGAAAAACCAGTAAGTGTTATATAAATAAAGAAAAGACATGTATGCCCTAGAGTTAAGGCAGCTAATTCACTGGTCCCATACCAACCAATCATCGCAACGTCTGTTAGCCCTAAGCCTAACTGTGCTATTTGTGCTATTATTAATGGTAGAGAAAGCTTAAAAGCTGATAGCAGATGTTCTCTCAATTGCGTATCACAATTGTATTATGAAATTGATTAAGAAAATGACCTACTCTGCCGCCTCGACATACCTAAATTCACGAATGGCTGCCCCGTCCAAAGCTCTTAGTGCTTCTTGGTATCCTTCGCTATTATAGCCATTTTCTGCGTCTTCTAAGCTTTCCCACTCCAAAACAACTGTTCTCGTTTTTTCACCACTTTCTTTTGTCATAACAGGAATTCCTCTTGCAAGAAACCTGCCCCCAGCCCCTTTGATTGCTGGACCTGCCAAAGCTGCGTAGTTTGCCAACTTTTCTTCGTCAGAAATTGATTTATAGATAACTACTTGATAGATTTTTTTTGACATTTTATCCTCTTAAAAATTGTTTGTTTAAATTTATGAACAATATCGAACTTTGTACACTAATACTTTAATATAAAGTTGAACAAACAATTTTTTAGTTTACAATTTACACTGTTATAAAGGAGAGAACAATGTCAGTAGGATTAGCGCCGAGACCTGCAAATGAAGAGCAGCGAGCAAAGGCAGTCGTGAAAACGGGTTTAATCGAAAGCCCCAATCCAGATTTATTTCAGGTATATTGTGATTTGGCAAAAGACATCACAGGTTTTACAGATGCAACTTTTAGCTTGTACGATGGAGAAATGCAGTGTGCAATTGCAATGACTGGAAGAGATCCATCAGAAAAAAAACCAGGAGATAAAGGTCTTAGGACCGAGCACAATATTTGCTCATACGTTTTGCTCGATACTGAACCATTATTAATGCACGATATATCTAAAGACCCTGTTTGGAAAGCTCATCCTAATGCCGAATCTTGGGGGTATGCAGGATTTCCTGTAATTAATAAAGATAATTATGCGCTTGGAACACTTTGTATGCTCGATAGAAGTGGGCCCAAGTCTCTAAACGAAGGACAGGTTAAACTCATTAAGAAAATCAGTAGCAGCATTGCTCATTTACTGGATTTAAAAACCGAACAAAAGCAAATGACATCGCAAAATGTGGTAGAAGCAGTAGCAAAGTTCAAGAAATTCGATGAAGCTTTAAACATAGACGATTTTGAGTCTTTTGTATCTTTGTCAGCTGGGCTAAATATAGCTGACTCAAGGGTTAAACCACTTGAAGTAGCCGGACTATGTAGGTTTGATACCTCCGGAGATATTCAAATGACACCGGTGGGTGTTGAGTTGCAGAGAGAGATGCGGCTCGAAGCAAGACTGATGAAAAAGGTAAAAATAACTGGTGATGATGCCAGCGTAATGATAGACGAAATGATGAAGGAGTTGAATTAGAGCAATGTATGCAAAAGTGTACAATTTAAAATTCCCAGGCCTTAGTGAAGCAAAGGTTGCTGCAACTTTTTGTTCTGAAAACCTTGGAAAAAAAATAGTAGCTTTTAACATTAGATCATTGAATATTTCGATCGGTCAATGCGGAAGTGTTTCTATATCACTAAAGTTTGAAACTGGAGGCGATTTAAAAAAATTTGAAGAGCATTCGACAGGGTTTTTTAGTGAGCTAAAGGATACCTTTGTTTACAAGGAGACCAATTTTTCTGGAATTTTTGTTTATAATTATGACTCGGAAATTACATCTACCGAGCTTTCAGTTAACTAAATGCGCTCCTTATAATCTTTGGGTAAACTATGGAAGAGATAAAAAAGCTTGCTCAAGTCCATAAAATTTTAGATTATCACGTAAAAAAAAATCCAGACAATGTGTCTCTATCGATAGATGGTATAAGCTATACAAACTCTGACATATTATCAAAAGTATTATCTTTTGTTGGATTATTAAAAAAAAATAAAGTTACATCTGGCGACCGAATAGCTTTTTTGGCAAAAAATTCTTCTGAATTTATAGAGCTAATGTACGCTTCATCCATTCTTGAACTTGTTATGGTTCCAATAAATTTCAGGCTTGCGTATGAAGAAGTAAAGTTCATAGTACAAGACTCTGGCTCAAAAATTATTATTTTTGGTGAGGAATTTAAAGAGCTAGTAGAAAAACTTAATGCCGACAAAACTGACTTACACCTTTCTTTTGGAATAAGTGAACTAAGAAATTTATTAAAGTCGAAAAGTCCAGGTGCATTTGATGTATCATTATCTGTAAATAAAGCTACTAAAACCCCACTTTTTCAAATGTATACTTCGGGGACAACAGGTAATCCCAAAGGCGCTTTGATTTCTCAAAAAGGAATTATGTCTTTAATTGCTAATGGAATGAATAACTTAGGGCCATTCGATCCCAACGCTGTTAATCTTGTTTGTATGCCACTGTTTCATATAGCGGGAAGTGCGTGGCTTTTCTTTGGCCTTGCATCAGGATGTGAAAATATTTTACTGGTAGATATAAATCCTGAGAAGATTTTGGATATTATTGAGAACTATAATGTAGCAACCACTCTGATGGTTCCAGCTGTAATTCAAATGGTAGTTATAGCTGCTGAAAAAAATAATAAAGTATTTGAAAATGTTAAAAACATTGTTTTTGGTGCATCACCAATGGCTGTTGATACGTTAAAGCGTGCGCAAATAATATTTCCGAACTCAAATTTTACTCACGTCTATGGAATGACTGAAACAACTGGCATGTTTATGTCTTTAGACCCGAGCGAATTAAAAGCAAACAGAAGGCTAGAATCATGTGGAAAATGTTTCAGCAACTCAGAGATAAAAATAGTTGATGCTCATGATAATGAAGTTCCTGCCAAAACTATCGGGGAGATTATATGCCGTACCGATCAAATAATGGATGGCTACTTTAACAGAGAAAAGGCGACTAACGAGGCAATAAATGATGGCTGGTTTTACACAGGTGATGCTGGGTATCTCGATGAAGAGGGATATCTGTTTATCAGAGATCGGATAAAAGATCTTATTATAACAGGTGGAGAAAATGTTTATCCTGCAGAAGTTGAAAATGCTTTAATGTTGCAACCTTCCATTATCGACTGTGCTGTAATTGGGGTTTCAGACCCCAAGTGGGGAGAAGCTGTTATAGCTCTAGTCATCGTTAATAGCGATAATTTTTCAGAGATAGAGGTGAGGTCATCCTTGAGGTCGCAGTTGGCTGGTTTTAAAATACCAAAAACATTTCACGTCGTAGATAGCCTGCCACGAAACGCTGGAGGTAAGATTACAAAACATGTCTTGCGAGACAAATATGCATATCTTGGGAAATAAATGCACTTAAATTTAGACTCAAACGAAAAAATAAAAGGGTACTATGATAGCCCTTGGCCCGCCGAATGTGGCGGTCCTAGAAGACAAAAAATACCTAGATCACCTGGATTAAATATTAGCAACGGCGAATATTTATCTCAAAAAACAAGGGCAAATGGTGAATGGAATGTAATGATGGTTCTTAGAGATCCTGGAGAAGTTTTTTTGATGGGAAACAACCATATTAATTCTACTGAAAAATATGGCTTTTTAGAAAAGATAGATCCTCATTCTCTAGAATGTATCTCGCGTTCACCCAATTTACCATCTGGAGGCCATACTTGGTGTGGTGGTGTTGTTGTGCATGAAAATGGCTATCTCTATCTCAATAACGGAAATTATTGTTATAAACTGGATCCAGATTGTAAAGTGGTAGCTTCAAAAAAATTACCACAAAACTCTGCATATAACAGTTTTTTGATTATGAAAGATGGAAACCTTGTCATGAAAAATATCGAGCATGCATGGGATGCAAAGTCAAAATTTGTTATTTTAGAACCAGAGTTTCTTAATCAGGTTGCAGATGAAATTGCCATTGATGAAAACTCGATGGGTAGAATAGCCATGGATATTGATACACAGGGAACACAATGGATATATGTTCCAGGGCGAGACACTTTCTTTAGATACAAATACGAAAAAGGGAGCTTGACTTTAGATCAGAGTTGGATGCCAAAATATAGAACACTGAATTATGAGGAACAAAGTTTTAGTTGGGATAGCTGTATAAGTGATGGCGGATGTTGGTTTTTAGATAATGGCGATAACAGAGCTAATGTGACTATATTTTCTACAAGACCATTTGGTCAAGACCTTCCAGCTAGAGGGTCTGTTTTTCAAGGGTTATCATCATCGCCACAAAAATTATTTCGAGTTGATATAAAAAATGATAAAAAATTAGAGTATGTACAGCCTTTTGATAAACAACGAGGAAGCATTTTTAGCCCCCCAGCATTTGATCCCATTCATAAAGTCGCAATAGCGTTTGACACAGGAAATGGCTTGCTAGCGGGTTTGAATTACTCAAAAGATCTGGGTTTTAAGAAATTATGGGAAAAGCCTACTAGAATTTCTATGCAAATGGTAATGTACAGCGATACGAGGGAGATTGCAGTGAATGACTTTCGTACCGGCTATGACAATATTGTCGTTTTCGATACAATTACCGGCGAAGAAAAAGGAAGGGTGCCTACAGAGAGTACGACAGCAAATGGCATGTTTCTTTCTCCTGGTTGGGAAAGAGACGTTTTTTACTGTTCAATTGGGGCTATTGCTAGAGCCTTTATAGAGTGATAGACTTAAACTCTTATTAGGCAACGAGGGGAGTCCGTTATGGAACTTAGTGGAAGATGCTATTGTGGTGATATTCAATATGAAATTAATGGAGAATTGCAAGCTAGTTTCCAATGTCACTGTCGTGAGTGCCAGTATATAACCGGTGGAAATGCAAATATCGTTATGGTTTTTTCAGAGGATGATTTCCAGTTTACAAAAGGACAACCCTCGGTCTTCGCTAGAAAAGATCTAGAAACACCAGTTAAGAGGTTTTTTTGCGATAAGTGTGGAACTGGTTTTGGAAGCATTAGTCCCTCGAGACCAGGCTCATTTATTGTTAAGGTGGGTACTCTTGATACACCTGAAGTCTTTTCTCCCGATTTCGCAATATTTACTTGTGATATCAAAGACTATCACCACATTCCTGAACATTTAACTTCCTTCGATAAAAGACCCCCTAAGAAAAACTAAACTAAAAATATTACAGGAATGAAACGTACCTTGGGAGGCTTTGTTCCAGTTCATAGTCTGGGTATAAGTCAGATCATTGCCTACGGTGCGATGTTTTATTCTTTTGCGCAAATCAAAGTAGAGTTAGCTGAAAAACTGGGGATGTCCCTTGAGACGACTACCATGATAGTAAGTCTATCTTTGTTTATAAATGTACTTATTTCCAGTTATGTTGGTTATTTAATTGACAGATCTGGAGGGTTGAAAGTTCTTTCGACTGGGCTCTTTATAGGATCAATAGGGTTTATCTCGCTTTATTTTACTAAGGACTTATTAGGGTTTTTGTTTTCAATGCTGCTGATAGGAATAAGTTTCAGTTCAGCGACTTATAACGTAGCTTTTAGCACGGCAATTCAACTAAATGACCAAAATTCACGAAAGAATATTACCATAATCACATTTTATGGCGCTATCGCAAGTTCAGTCTGTTGGTTGACTATCGGTTTTTTACGCAACTATTGTGGGCTGGATTCAATATTTTTGCTTCTGTCGTTATCTTTATTTCTAATGGCGGTATATTTTTTTATAAATTTAAACTTTAAAAATGATGAGAAGAAAAATGAGGCTAAAAAACCAATTATAGATCTTGTTCCCTTAAGATTGTCTAAAAAAGAAAAAGTCATAATTACTATTTTGATGATTTTTGGGTTTACAGAATATTTAATTTTTTCTACCACTGCGCTGTCAATAATTCAGTTTTTTAACTCAAATTTTAATGATCCTTCAATTGCAATCGTATTAGCGAGTGTATATGGACCGTTTCAGCTAGTAGGTCGCTTTTTAGAGATGAAGTTTGCCACATTTCTTGATGCTAGACTTACAGGCCTAGTAGCTAGCGCAATTGTACCGTTATCATTAATCATAATACTTATACCTAACTTCTATGTATGTATTATCGCTATGGCTCTTTTTGGTATGGGTCATGGCTTGCTGACTGTAACAGGTGGATATGTCCCAAATTTATTTTTTGAGCCACAAGTTATTGGGAGAGTTAAAGGATACATATGGGCTCCTACTGCGCTGGGGATGGCATGTGCACCTTTTTTATCAGGAATATTTCACGAAAATATGAATAGTTTAATTATTTTTTTGTTAGCTTTGTCTGTATGCCCTTTTTTTTCATTGCTCTTTATCTTTAAAATGAAAACAAGGTTTTAAAGATGTCTATACATAAAGCGAGCATTGATGTAGTTGCGGCAGTGATTATGAAAAATGATTTATTTCTTATTGCAAACAGAAGTTTTGAAGATAATTCCCAGGGAATGTGGGAGTTTCCAGGGGGAAAAGTCGAAGAAAACGAGACTTTCACTTCTGCTCTGATAAGGGAAATTAAAGAAGAACTTTCTCTGAATATCAAAGTTGGTAATATGATAGCAACTATTGACTTGAATAAGACGGATAAAAATATTTATGTCCACTATTATTATGCAATTATATTATCTGGTCAAATCAGTCTAAATGTTCATTCAGAGTTTAAATGGGTGCCACATACTCAACTGAAAAACTTTACATATATTGATGGTGATAGACATATTTTAAATTATCTCTGACCAAAAAATTTGTAGGGAAGGGTGATTTTAGCAATATAACGAATTATATCTATGGCATATGAGGATCTAGTTATAAGGAACTAAATTCTCCTTTGGTAATAAAGGCTTATTCAAAATATGGTCTACTGCTTTTTCTCCTACCATAATGCTCGGGGCGTTGAGGTTGCCATTCGTTATCGAAGGAAAAATTGAAGAATCTGCACAAAAAAGATTTTCTACACCATTTACTTTGCATTCGGGTGTTACAACTGTTTCTTTATCAGCAGGATCCCCCATTTTGCAGGTACCACAAGGGTGAAACGCTGACTCAACGCTCGCCTTTATGAACTCATCCAACTCCCTATTCGACTTCAACGTTGGCTTTGGTTGAATTTCTTGGCCCGCATAATCTTTAAAAGCAGGCTGATTTAGAATATTTCTTGTTATTCTAATTGCATTTCGAAAATCCTTTAGGTCATCAGAGTGACTAAGATAGTTAAACTTTATAGTAGGAGAGTTTTTTGGATCTGCATTCTTAATGGCAACAAATCCCCTAGATTTTGACCGCATCGTCCCTACATGGAACTGAAAGCCATCCCCTCTGTGTGGTGATGATCCGTCATAATTTATTGCTAGAGGTAAAAAGTGATACTGCAGGTTAGGGTACTTTTGTTGTCTATCTGTTTTAAGAAAGCCAAGAGTTTCAAATTGATTTGATATTCCTAACCCATTTTTGAACATATACCATTGTAAGAAAATTTTAGCTTTTGAAAATAAGCTAGTGTTTCTAAAAAGAGTAACGGGTTGAGTGCATTTCACTTGAAAATATAGCTCAAGATGATCCTGTAAATTATTTCCAACACCTTTTAAATCCAGAAAAGGTTTTATACCAATGCCTGCAATATATTTTGAATCTCCTATTCCAGATCTCTGTAAAATACAGGGATTGCCAATGGGACCGGCGGCTAATATGACACCTCTTTTGCATTGCACAGAAAAAGTTTCAGATTTCTTTTTAAAAATGATTCCATTGCATTTATTATTTAAAAACAATATCTTATCAACTAAACATGAAGTCATTATACAAATGTTTTTTTGTTTTGTTATATTTTTCAAATAGCCTTGGGCAGTAGACCATCTCTTGCCTTTATATACAGTCATTTCTGCAGCCCCAATGCCTTCTTGCTTATAGCCATTATAATCTTCGGTAAAAGAGTAACCACATTGTATAGCGGCATCTGAAAAAACTTTATGCAATATGTTTTTTTGTTCTGCAGTTTTTATACGGATAGGGCCATTTTTTCCTCTCCAAGCTGATTGTCGACTTTCACAACACTCCATTTTTTTGAAGTAAGGGAGAACATCTGCAAATGACCAACTTGAGGCCCCTTTGGTGCTCCAATTATCAAAATCTTGAGGATGACCTCGTACATAAATCATTCCATTGATTGAAGATGATCCACCTAAACCTTTTCCTCTGGGACAGATTAATGATCTTCCATACAAGTTTGGTTCTGGTTCTGCTCTGTAACCCCAGTTATATTTTTTCAAATTCATAGGGTATGATAGAGCCGCTGGCATATCTATAAATACCGATCTGTTTTGTCCCCCATATTCAATTAATAGAACTTTCATATTGTTTTCTTGCGCTAATCTGTATGCTATTGCAGAACCAGAAGAGCCCGCACCCACAACAATGTAGTCAAAGTCGCCAGCAAAATAATTAATATTTCTTTTATCTAAAATAGTTTTTGATCCTTTAATTCTTTATAAACCACATTGTTCTTAAGTATTTTTTTGTAATATTCTTCTAACGATTCATTACCGTATTCTGGTGTTTTATTGGAGCTGTAAGAACCAATTTTTTCATCCCAGAATAACATAGACTCCGTGGCGTAGTAATAAGCAATCTTAAAGAATTCCCTTATATCTCGTATTTTTTTTGAGACTATTGAGAAGGGGATGAGAGCATAGGTGATCACAAGGAAAAGCTTAGGAGATATGTGTGTAATTTTTTTTTCTTTTTTGCAGAGCTCAAATAATAACTCAGCTTGGCGTTTAGGGGAGATGGGTGGGCCTGGGCCACCTATTATATGAATTTTGTTCTCAGACTGACTTCTAGTAACAAGCGGGATAATGAATTTGCTTAAATCACGTGCGGAGATTGGCTTGCAAGATGTTAATTCGCCATCACCAAAAATTAAAAAGCTTTTTCCTTTTTTAACTCTATCAATCTGTCCAGAGAGACTTTTGAAAAAAGCAGTGGGTCTAATTATTTCATATTCAAGACTTGAATTTTGTAAAAGATGTTCAAAGGCTAATTTCGCCTTTTGAAATTCTAGATTAGGCTTCTGAACACATATTGCAGATATAAGAATAAATCTCTTTATGCCTACCCTTATAGATAAATCCAAAAAAAATTTATTTAGAGAGTATTCAACATTCCATGAATCTGTAATTCCTCCTCTTCTTGAAGCGATACAGGAAATGATAGTAGTAGGTTTTACGCTTAATGTTTCGAGAAAACTTTCAATTTGAGAGATATCTACAAAAACAATATTTTTCTTTTTCTCAAGATTCTTTTTGTTTCGTATTGGACAAATAATCTGAACCTTTTTTTCTAACAAAACTTTCGCAAGAGTTGTGCCGATATAGCCCGTATACCCTAAAAGTAAAACTTTAGTGTTAACTAAGTCCACATTCATCTTGAGACCTCAACTTTTTAGTTACAGCTTACAGTTTCCAGCAATGCTGCCTTTACCGCGGAATGAGTGATCTGTCCCTTTGAGACATTCAATCCCATCGCTAGATTTTGATCTTGCTCTAAAGCCTCTAGTCCCAAACTTGCTATTTTTGAAATGTAGTTAGCTGTAACATTATTGAGCGCATAAGATGCTGTCTTCGGCACAGAGCCTGGCATATTTGCTACACAATAATGTAAAACACCGTCTTCATAGTAGATCGGATTTTGGTGCGTTGTTGGTTTTGATGTTTCAAAGCATCCACCTTGATCAATAGCAACATCAACTAAAACAGAATTATTTTTCATTTTGGATAGAAATGACTTTTCAATTAGTTTTGGAGCGCTTGCACCAGGTATTAATACTGCACCTATCACTAGATCTGCATCAACCAGTTGGCTTTTAAGTTCCAGAGGATCCGAGTAAAGAACCTTAGCTGAATTACCGAAGATATCATTTAGGTATCTTAATCTTTCAATAGATTTATCGAAGATTGTAACGTCGGCACCCACTCCTATTGCCATTTGAGCTGCATTTGTTCCAACCATACCGCCCCCTAAAATTATGACTCTCGCAGGCTTTACACCTGGAACACCAGATATTAAAAAGCCAGGTCCTCCACAGGTCTTTTTTAGGTGATAAGCACCTTCAAAAACTGCTAATCTTCCAGCAATTTCACTCATAGGTGCTAAAAGGGGTAATGCGCCTTTGTCGTCAGTAATTGTTTCATATGCAATTGCGTGGCATTTTGCATCCATTAAGCCTTTTGCTTGTTTTGGATCTGCGGCTAAATGAAGGTAAGTGAAAAGAATTTGTTCTTCTTTGAGCATTTTCCATTCAGATTCTTGAGGTTCTTTTACTTTTACGATCATGTTGCTGTTTTTAAAAATCTCTTCAGGTCCGTCAACAACTTTCACTCCCACTTTTACATAGTCGTCATCAGTAGCACCAATACCTTGCCCGCTATTTTTTTGAACAAGTACAGTATGATTTTCTTCGATTAATCGTGAAGCGGTTGAAGGTGTGATACCAACCCTATATTCACTTGGTTTAATTTCCTTAGGCACTCCAATTATCATTAAAATCCCCCTTTAAAAATTAAAGTTAATAGTATCACAAACCAGAGTGCTACCCAAAGTATTAAAAATACAATTTTTAATACTTTGGGTGTTATTTAGCTTGTATTCGAATTCAAAGGTATTATCTTCCAAGCATGTTCGAAATACAAAATACCAAAGAAATCCCATTGCTCAGGGTAAACGCTCAC
>CACJWR010000036.1 GCA_902596985.1 uncultured Alphaproteobacteria bacterium | reverse complement strand
AGAAAAAAATTTGATATATTACTGGATAATGATCAAAAACCAGTAGGTGGTAAGTGGTCATATGATGCTGAAAATAGAAAAAAAATTCCACCAAGTACGGTAATTCCTACGCTCCCCAAATACAAAATCTCTGCCTATCATGAAAGTGTCTCTAAGTTAATAAAACAGCATTTTTCTAATCATCCAGGAGAACTTAATGAAATTTGGTTTCCTGTTCGAAGAAAAGATGTCTCCATTCAACTTGAAAAGTTTTTAGAGGAAAGATTAAATTGTTTTGGAGTGTATGAAGATGCTTTAGTTGAGGATAAAAACTTTCTCTTTCATAGTTGTTTGAGTTTGTTACTCAATATTGGATTAATCACTCCTGATGAAATAGTAGAAAAAACTTTAGAAGTGTATGAAAAACATCAGATTCCGCTCAACTCGGTTGAAGGTTTTTTGAGACAAATAATTGGTTGGAGAGAGTTTATTAGAGGGATTTATCAGGAAAAAGGAGATGTTCAAGCTAAATCAAACTTTTTTAAACACAGCAGATCGTTAGCCTCTAGCTGGTATGAGGGAACAACAGGAATTCTGCCTTTAGATGACTCTATTAATAAAGCAATAAGAGATGGTTATAATCATCATATACCACGCCTAATGGTAATCAGTAACATAATGAACCTCTGCGAAATAAATCCAAAATACATCTATAACTGGTTCATGGAAATGTATGTTGACTCGTCTGATTGGGTAATGGTGCCAAATGTGTTTGGAATGGCTACTTACTCAGATGGTGGTTTGATGTCGACTAAACCTTATACATGTGGGTCCAACTACATTTTAAAAATGAGTAATTATAAAAGGGGCGATTGGTGTGATACTTTAGACGGTTTATACTGGCGTTTTATCGAAAAGCATATTGACTTTTATAAATCGAATCCAAGATTATCATTTATTCATAAAACGTTAGAAAGAATGTCTTCCGAAAGAAAACTCCATATATTTGAGAAGGCAAAATTATTTATTGAGAATAATACCCATGAAGGATGAGAAAGTTTGTAAAGTTTGCAAAAAACCTTTTACCTGGCGAAAAAAATGGAAGAAAGACTGGGAGCAAGTTCTCTATTGTAGTGAGCGGTGTAGAAGAAATAAAAATAAAGTTAAATGAAATATTTCCTATACGTTTTGGTTAGCCTTTATTTATTTTTTTTCGAAAAGTTTTTGTGTAAACAAGAGAAAAAAGGTTGAAATAGAGCATACAGAAAGTGTGAAGATAACCACAATTGGAGTTCCGTCAAAAAATGTTGATGCTGAGCCGCTAACCACCAGCGCTATAAACGTAGATAGTGCTCCAATAACAGATGATGCGTATCCGGCAATATGTCCGAAAGGATTTATAGCTAGAGCATTTAAATTTCCAAAAATAAATCCGAAGAAAGAAAAACTTATCATTATAAATATAGAGAACCATGCCAAGTTAAAAGAGAAGTAATTGATTTGGTACAAAAGATTGATTGACGTCCAGATCATCAATAGTAACGAAAAAATTTTAGCAAGTTTAACCGCACCAAATTGCCCAACATATCTTGAGTTTAAATATGACGATAAACCTAGCATGGAAGCTATCAGTGCGAAATATAAGGGAAACCTAGATCCAACGTCAAAATAATTAAAATAGAGCGGTTGGCAAATGTTTATGAAAGTGAGTAAGCCTCCCAGAAGAAGACCTAAACATGCTATGTAAATCATTGAAGTTAAATTACTCAAAACCTCTTTAAAGTGCTTTACAATAGCCAAAAAACTTATTCGTTTCTTTTCTTGCAAGGTTTCTTCAACATTAAGTAAAAGAAAGCATGTTGTTATTAAAGAAAACAAGATAAAAAACACTATGATATATTTCCAATAAAAGAAAAATAGAATGCCTTGGCCCAATAGCGGTGCAACAATAGGAACTAAGATAAAAATACTCATAATAAATGAGTTGATGCTTGCCAACCTATTCCCACTGAATAAATCTCGGCATATAGCCTGTGAAACAACTCTAGGTCCACCGATACCAAAACCTTGAATAAATCGCCCCAACACAAATATCATATATGAATTACTAAAAAGGCAAATAAAACACCCAAGCCAGTAAATGCTTACTCCTAGTAGAACTGAGTTTTTCCTGCCTATACGGTCTGAGATAGGTCCAAATAGGATCTGGCCTAATGAAAAGCCAAAAAATAAAGCTGTTATAACCCAATGCAATTGATGGTCACTAATTAGAAATTTATTTTTAATTTCTGTATATGCAGGCAGTAAGGTATCTATTGAAAGAGCAACAAATGAGATCATTCCAGCAATAATAAAGCAAAAGAAAGTATTTGAAATTTTCAGAGTTGGTCTCCAGTAGATTAAAGAAAATGTTGTAGGAATATCTATAGCGGAATACACTTATTTTTTGATTAAGACAAGAGCTTCTAGCAAATGATTGAAACACTGCAAAATGAAGAAAGTAACGCTGCTGAGTTCTTTAGTCTTAAATTAATTAAAGAGACTAAAGAGATGTATGTTTTTTCAGTAATTTTTCCTCAAGCTTCAAAAAATATATATGGTGGAGTACAAGGAGGAATGATTTCTGCTGCGATGGATGAAGCAACTTTTGTTAGTATTTTGCGAAGCCAAGAAAATATTAAAAAAGTAAGCAGTACAAACCATCACGTGTTATTCCATAAACCAGTATTGCTTGGTGAAAATAAAATCGAAACTAAATTTAAAAAAATTGGCAAAAGAGTTATTAATATTGAAGGAAATATTTTTAGTGCTGATGGCGAGTTAGCAGCTACACTTATACATTCTACTTCAATTATTAGATCAAGTGAGGGATAAAATGAACTTTAAGGAGAAAACTGTTTTTATAACTGGAGGAAGTAGGGGCATAGGGCTAGAAGTGGTAAAAAAATTGGCGATTGACGGTGCCAACATAATTATAGCTGCAAAAACAACAGAACCTCATCCAAAACTACCTGGAACAATTTTTACTGCTGCAAAAGAGATCGAAGAATTAGGTGGCAATTGTCTTCCTTTAGAGTGTGATATTCGCTTCGAAGATAATGTCATCGCCACAGTGGAGAAAGGCGTGAAGCAATTTGGAGGAATTGACATTTGTATAAATAACGCCAGTGCTATAGTTCCTTTCCCAACCGGATCCGTTGACATGAAGAAGTATGACCTGATGCAAGACATCAATACTAGAGGAACTTTTTTAGTATCAAAAACGTGTTTGCCTTATCTAAGGAAAAGTGATCATGCACACATATTAACTTTTTCTCCTCCTCTGGATCTAGATGATAAGTGGTTTGCACCACACGTTGCTTATACGATTTCTAAAATGGGTATGAGTTTGCTAACACTTGGGCATGCACGAGAGTTCAAAAAATTTGCAATCGGAGTAAACTCACTCTGGCCTTTAACTGCTATTGATACAGCAGCTGTAAGAAATGTTCTGGGTGGAGAAAATACTGCAAAAAGTAGTCGAGATGTTAGTATAATGGCCGATGCAGCATATGAAATTTTAAGTAAAGATCCAAAATCTTGTACAGGTAATTTTTTCATTGATGAGGTTGTTTTGAGAAACGCGGGCGAAACTGATTTTGAAAAGTACCGTATTTCAGATAATGAACTAATTAGAGATTTTTTTGTTCCCGATGATGTGGCAAACGAATTACCAACAAAAACAGTTACTATCTACAAATGATATAACAATGTATCTTTTAAAGAGTGTTCTATGACTATTATAAATTCAGTTTTAATTGCTAATAGAGGCGAAATAGCAATTAGGATTTCTAAGACCTTGAACGAGATGGGGATAAAGGCTTATGGGATTTATAGTAAGGATGATAGTTCAAGTGCACATCTTTCGTATTGCTCTGAAGTATTTGAATTAAACGGTACAGGACCTTCTGCGTACTTAAATATTGATGAGATCATATCTCTCGCAAAAAGTAAAAAAATTAAGGCTGTGCATCCGGGATATGGGTTCTTGAGTGAAAACCATGCATTTGCTGCTAGTTGTGCGAAGAATGACATCATTTTTATAGGCCCAAATGAAAAAACATTAAAAAATTTTGGTAATAAAGAAAAAGCAAAAAAATTAGCTCAAAAATTAGGGATACCTGTATGCTCTTCATCGGGGCCAATACAAAAAAAATCAGATATCCTGAATTTTTTTAATGAGATAAAAAAAAATAAAATAATCTTAAAAGCGAATTTTGGTGGTGGGGGAAGAGGATCAAGAATAATTCATAAAAAAGATGATTTTTCTGAAGTATTATCTTTAGTAAAAGAAGAAGCAAAGTCATTTTCTGGCTCTAATTTGATTTTTGCAGAGGAGGTAATTGAAGAGGCTAGACATATTGAGGTTCAAATTTTGGGTGATGGACAATCGTGTATTCATCTTTTCGAAAGAGATTGTTCCTTTCAAAGAAGTTTTCAAAAATTTATCGAATTTTGTCCCGCACCAAATCTTTCAAGCCAAGCTAAAGACAAGCTATATAATTATGCAATTAGTTTGTGCGAAAGTGTTGCTTACAAAGGTTTGGGCACAGTTGAATTTTTGGTCGACAAAAATGAAAAGATTTACTTTATGGAAGTTAATCCAAGGGTGCAGGTAGAACATACTATCACAGAAGAACTTACTGGAATTGATCTCATACGATCCCAGATCAGCGTTTTCAATGGAAAATCTCTTAAGGATCAGAATATTAAAGCGGGACTTGTATTAGGAAAGCGTGCTTCAATACAGGCTAGGCTTAATATGGAAAGCTATGATAACAAAAACCAACTTGTTCCAACAACCGGAACTATAAAAGAGTATGATATTGTTTCCGGTCCTGGAATACGGATTGATGGTGCAGGAAAAGTTGGTTATTTAAATAATGGTCTTTACGACTCATTGCTTGCTAAAGTTATTGCTACTAGCGAATTTGGTTTGGGTGAAGCTGTAAGAAAGCTAGATTTTACTTTAAGAATGTCTAATGTTTCAGGGGTAGAGACAAATAAAAATTTAATTATCGAGATATTGCGACAAGAAGTCCCTCAAAACGGATCTGTAAATATTTCTACAATTGATAATAATATCGAAGTTTATCTTCAAAAACTGAATAGAGATACCCAAATAGGCGTTAAAGAGAATAATAAAAATGAAATTCCTAACAGGCCTCTAATAGATAGCGCTTTAACAGAGAACACAATTCAATCTGAGCTTGTTGGTACAGTAATAGACATAAAGGTATTGCCAAATAAAAAGATTAAGCAAGGAGATACTGTCCTAGTTCAGGAATCTATGAAAATGCATCATCCTATTAAAGCCAACGCGAATGGATTCGTATCAAACTTTTTTGTTGATATTGGAGATACTGTTTCAACAGGATCACCTCTTTTTGAATTCATTCCTGAAAAAGAAAGTAGCCAAAAAAAGTTGAAGAAAGGCAAGTCAAAAAAGTCAAAAAAAATGAGAGGAGATCTCGAAAATCTTATGGAAAGAAGGAAGCTTACATTAGATGAAAGTAGGCTCATAGCAGTTAAGAAAAGGAAAAAAATTGGGAAAAGAACTGCTAGAGAGAATATAAAGTCTTTAATTGGAAATAATGACTTTTTTGAGTATGGGGATCTGGTTTATGCGGCACAACGATCGAGAAGATCGCTTGATGATCTTATAAAAAATACTCCTGCAGATGGATTAATAACAGGTTTGAGCTATGTAAACTCGGATTTGTTTGCCAAAGAACAAACTAAGACTGCAATTATGCACTACGACTATATGGTTCTAGCAGGAACGCAGGGTATAAATAATCATAAGAAGCTAGATAGAATGATTGATGTTATTAGAGGTTTAAAAGTTCCTTTGATATTTTTCTGTGAAGGGGGAGGAGGGAGACCAGGAGATGTTGATGCGGGAGATCAAAATATCGCTGGTTTGAACATTCCTTCTTTTCATGATTTTGCGCGTCTTTCTGGAGAAGTGCCATTAGTTGGAATTGGTTCAGGTAGGCTTTTTGCGGGTAATGCTGCTTTATTGGGTTGCTGTGATGTAATTATCGCTACAAGAGATCTTAATCTGGGTATGGGTGGCCCAGCAATGATTGAGGGAGGAGGGTTAGGAGTGTACAAACCCGAAGAGGTTGGTCCAACAAGCGTTCAATATCCCAATGGTGTTATTGATATTTTAGTTGATAACGAGGATGATGCTAGTGTAATAGCAAAAAAATATTTATCATATTTTCAGGGAAACCTAGGCTCTTGGGAAGCTCCTGAAGTAGAAAATTTAAGGTACGTTATTCCTGAAAATAGGTTGGAGGTTTATGATATTCGGGAGGTTATTGATAATATTGCTGATATAGGCTCTGTATTGGAAATAAAGGCTGGTTTTGCAAAGGGTATGTTCACAGGCTTTATAAGAGTTAAAGGTAAGCCGTTGGGATTAATTGCAAATAATCCACTATTTTTGGCTGGGGCGATAGACAGTGATGGAGCGGATAAGGCTTCCAGATTTATTAAATTATGTGAAAATTATAATATTCCGATATTAAGTCTTTGTGATACTCCCGGCATGATGGTGGGCCCGGAAATTGAAGAGACTGGCCTTGTACGCCACTGTTGTCGTTTATTTCTAGCGGGAGCTAATGTAACGGTACCAATGATGACCATTGTCTTAAGAAAAGCTTATGGCCTTGGAGCACAAGCAATGGCTGGTGGCAGTTTTATGGCACCACAATTTGTTGTGGGTTGGCCAACCGCTGAGATTGGGGCTATGGGTTTGGAAGGTGCTGTTAAGTTAGGGTACAGAAAAGAGCTAGAAGCAGAAAGTGACGTAGAGAAGAAAGAAAAGCTTTTTAAAAAATTAGTTGATGATCTTTATGAAAAAGGAAAGGCAATTAATGCCGCAAGCTTATTAGAATTTGATACAGTTCTAGATCCTATCGAATCTCGTGATTGGATATCTATGGTAGTAGAAAGTCCTATTAATAGTTCTGAAAAAGTCCCAAAAAACAGGTATATAGATTCCTGGTAAATTAGGTTTTACATATTGGAAAGAGAAAAATGAGCAGAAATGACCAAGAATTAATAGCTCCTTTGGAAAAACATAAATTCAACACCGATAATCTAGTGAAATGGATGGAGTCCAATGAGATAGAGAGTACAGGATTAAAGGTAAAGCAGTTTCAAGGAGGAATGTCTAACCCAACTTTTTTTCTTGAGAGTGAAAACAATAAATATGTCTTAAGGAAAAAACCTCCAGGAAAGCTGTTGCCAAAGGCACATGCGGTTGACAGAGAATTTAAAGTAATGAACGCTCTTGGAAAAATAGATTTCCCTGTGCCTAAGATGCTTGGTTTTTGTGATAACCCGAGTGTGATAGGCACTGATTTTTTTATAATGGACTACATAGACGGCAGAATAATTACAACTCCGGAAATAAATGGTTTCTCAAAAAATGAAAGAAACACCATCTGCGTATCTTTAGCAGAGACGCTAGCCAAACTGCACAATGTAGATTACAAATCAATCGGCCTCGAGTCTTTTGGAAGACCAGAAGGCTACATCCAGCGTCAAATAAAATTATGGTCTGATCAATTCCAAAGATCAAAAGAAGATATTACTGTAAAGGCCAGCTTTAAAGAAATGGATTTACTTAGTATATGGCTTAAAGAAAATTCTATCATTGAGGATGAATTTGCTATTGCCCACGGTGACTACCGATTAGGTAATACGATAATTGATAAAAATAACTCGACAGTGATTGGTGTACTTGATTGGGAATTATCAACATTGGGCCACCCCTTAGCTGATCTGGGTTATTATTGTATCCCCTACCGATATGGGTTTGAAGACTTAAATCTAAAACAACTGGGTATACCCTCTGAAGAAGAATTTCTTGAACTATATATGAAGTTTTCAGGTAGAAGCTCAATTCCGAATTGGCCTCTATTTTTATCATTCGCTCTTTTTCGTAGTGCAGCGATTATTTTTGGAGTAGCTGCTAGAACCCTGCTTGGAAATGTTAGCTCAGAAAGCTCTAATGTCTTTGAGCAAATAAAAAGAGCAGAAGATATGGCTCGAATTGGCTATAGTATTTGCTCCAACTCTTAAAATATTTTTATAACTCAAAGTGGTGGCCAACAAGTTTGTTTTAGGTTTTTGTCTCTTTGGTACAGGCCTATTGCACGCCTTGTTTTGTGCCCGATTAGACCGTCTATGCCACCCGTGTAATATTTTCTAGATAGCTTTTCCTGTATACTTATTATTTCATTTTTTGTTAAATTTTCGGTTGCTTCCCAATTTTTAAAAAAGTTGTGGCTGTTATATTTAATTTTGTCTGCAATGAACCCAACAGATAAAGCATATAAATCGGAGTTATTGTATTCTTTAAGTGTATAAAAGTTCTTGCTTACTAAATAAATAGGTCCGTGTATTCCAGCCGGAAACATCAAACTGTATGACTCATTAAGATCATCTTGAGGAAATTCTTCTCCTTTAAATCTTGATGCTCCCAGCTTTTTCCACTGGCTCAAGCTTCTTGAATGATCTGGTCCCTCTAGGTAGCAACTAATGCTGTTTGACAGTTGAACTTCATATCCCCATTCTAAGTTATTATCCCATCCAAACTGATGTAAATAGTTTGCAATGGAAGCCAATATATCTGGCTGACTGTTCCATATGTCTTTATTTCCGTCATTATCATAATCTACAGCGAATTTAACAAGAGTGGAAGGTAGGAACTGAGGTTGTCCAAGAGCACCCGCTTTCGAAGCTTTTAAATATTTAATATTTATTTCATTTTCTATTGCAAAATCAATTAGATAAATAAGCTCATTCAAGTAACCTAGTCTATTTGATGATGAAAAGCTGAGTAGAGATAGTACTTGAAGACTGTCTAGCCTTGGCCTTACTCTTCCAAAGAATGTCTCGTTAGCCCATATAGCAAGCAAAAAATGTCTATCTACTTCATATAAATTTTCGATATTTTCTAATATTTTTTGAAGGCTTTTTTTATATTTTTTACCTACTTTGGTTTTTTGTAAAATTTGTTTTTTATTGAAATACTTTGCAGGATCAGAAAACTCAGCCTGCTCGTTTTTATTGAGTAACCTTTTTAATTTTATCACAGAGCCTATGTTGTCTTTGAGATGCGTTTCAATTTCACCAATAATTTTATGGCTATTAAATTTTTGCTGGAGTTTTGGTAGCAAAAACTTATCCAGCCAGTATTCATACACTTTTGTACTCTGCGGAAAAATAGGTGCCGGTAAGGATATGAAAATTATACACAAAATAATTTTGAAAGTGTTCTTCAAGACAAAAATCTATTTATTAATTTAGTGCTTTCTTGCCATAAACGATCTGCAATATCCGACTTTAAAGCCTCTTTTGAGGGGTTTGATTCACTTCTCTTTATGAAATACTTACCAGAAACGTTTTGCACCGTCTCGTTCGTTGCTAGATAGACAAGAGTGTCTGCGCCTTCCTCAGGTGATATGCCTCTGTATTTTAAAACTAACCTAATAATAAACTGTAAAAGTCCTTTATGATCTTGACCTATGTTCGTATTTACGATTCCTGGATGTACACAATTTACAGATATATTTTTTTCGGTAAGATTTTCCGATAACTTTAGTGTAAACAACAAATTACATAACTTAGACCTTGAATAACGTTCGTACCAACTTTTCGAATTGCTACTGTCTAAATTATTAAAATCTAGAACTGCGGTTTTATGAGCGCTACTCCCTACGTTAATTATTCTGCCGCCTTCATGTATTAAATTTTTTTCAAGAAGCCTATTTGTAAGATAAAAGGGACCTAGATGGTTTGTTGCAAAGACTTTTTCAATTCCCACACTATTATACGATTTCTTAAACAAAATAGTTCCTGCGTTATTGATCAGACAATTTAGTTTTATCTTAGATTTGCTAAATACATTCACAATTTCATTAATATCGTCAGGCTCAGACAAATCACATCTTAAGAAACTTACCTGTTTGTCGTCGCAAAATGACTTAAGTTCATATTTTACAGCATCTAATTTATTCTTATTTCGATATGTAATAAAAAGCCGATGGTTCATCGCTAATAAGGACCTCGCAGCGGAAAGTCCAATCCCGTCAGTTCCTCCAGTAAGAAATATATTTTGCATAAACCTTCCCTATAGAAATATTCCATCCAAGCAATGGCATTCTTTTATACAATAATTATTATTTGAGTCCCTTTTTCTATTAATAGTAAATAGATAATAAATTTACGCAACGTAAGCCTTGTATTAAATAACTCAATGCATTATTTCACGTTCATCGGAGGAGAGTTTTATGATAGAGGCTTGGTCAAATCAAGTAATTAAGAATAGAATTTTCATACTTATAATAACAGTTTTACTGATTTTAGTGTCAGTTTTTTCTATCTCTAAAAATCCTATAGGGGTTAATAATTCAAATGAAATGTGGTTCCTTGAAGGCGATCCAACGCTTTTAGCTCATGATAAAATGAGAGATCTATTTGGAAGCACTGAGTCTCTAGTTGTCGGTATAGAAGCGAGACCAAAAGATAAAGACCTTTTCAATCTTGAAACTGTAAAGATGATTGAAGAAATTCATGCAATGTTAGAGGAACATGAGGTGGTTGAGAAGGTCGATAGTCTAGCCAGATATCAGAGAACATATAATCGAGGTGGGGTTGTTGCTACAGACTATATTTTCGAGGACATAGAGAATTTGGATGATAATTTAGATCAATTAGACACGGCTAGGATTGCCATGCAGGATGAAAACCTAGCGCTCGACACCCTTATAAGCAAAGATTTTAGGCATACCAGAATAATTGCAAGAACGGAGTATATTGTTAACGGACTTGATCACAAGCTTAAAGTTGTAACGGATTTACGTAACTTTATAAGCCAGATGGGATATTTGGAAAAGGGATATGATATAAAGTTTGGAGGACAACCGGTTTTAAATGAACGTTTCACCGTAATCAGTAACTCAGATGCCGCTTGGCTAAATCCTACTGTTGCTGCTATAATGATGATTGTCTTAGGCATTGTTTTTAGATCTTTGACCGGTATTTTAGCTCCCTGGGTCGTTATTGGTACAGCAGTCACAATGATGACCGGTTTACAAGCGTATCTTGGCTATAATATAACGCCAGTAAACCAAGCTTTAATTCCTATCACAATGTTGTTAGGTATGGCGTGCACGGTTCACGTTATGTCTGAGTTTTATAGCTTAAGAACTCTTTCCAAGCACACAGCTTTAGACGCATCTAAAGAATTAATAAAAAACCTTTTTAAGCCTATATTCTTTACGCAATTCACTACTTCAATTGGATTTGCTGCGCTGTATATAACAAAATTATCCCCTGTGCGTGAGTTTTCGTTGCTAGCAACGATACTACCAATGATTATTTTTATTCTCTCAATGACTTCGTTGCCTGCTGCTTTATCGTTTTTAAACAGACTCTCACCAGCTACGAAGAAAGCTTATGACAATGATTGGCTTACACGTATGACCTCCAGTCTTCCAAATTTTTCCTACAAAAATAGATTTAGTATTTTAATGGTGGGACTGCTATTCATCTCTGTAAGCTTTTTTAGCGCAACCTACATTAAAGTTGATACGAATATTTTTAAATTTTTTAAAAGTGATCTCAAAATATCAGAAGACTTGAGGTATTTTGATAGAGAGTTTAAAGGATCATCAAATATTGATATGATGCTAGACTCTGAATTAGAAGAGGGGATTAAAGAGCCCAGCTTTCTCACAAAACTTGATGCTCTCGAGGCTTTTCTTGAAAAACAAGAAAAGTCAGGGAAAATAGTCGGTTATCTGGATCAACTTAAGCAAATTAGGAAGGCGTTTTCAGATAACAAAAAAGAGTTTTACAAAATACCAGATAGTAAACCCATGACTAGCCAGCTTTTGTTATTGTTCGAAAACTCAGGTCCTGATGATGACCTTTCAGATATTAAAGATTTTGAAGAGCGATATACGAGAATAACTTTACCGACAATTAATATGGATGCTAGTGAATATAATCAGTTTCTGGATGATATGATGCAAACAATAAACAAAGATTTTCCAGACTTGAATGTTACTCCTACCGGTCCAATGGTAATGTTTCAAGCTCAAAATGAGTATACCGATAAAGGGATTAGCCAATCATTCATGCTTTCATTAACCTTTATTAGTGTTGTTCTTTTTATTATCTTTTGGTCTATTAAGCATGGCGCGATTGCCGTGTTCCCAGCGGTCGTTCCAATAGTTTTTGCTGGTGGATGTTTTGCAATGTTGGGTAAGGATTTGAATTTGGGATCATTAATAGTGGGAGCTATGACAATGGGTATTGCGATTGACGACTGTATTCATGTCGTCAGTAGATATAAGTTAGCGAGATCTCTAGGAAGTTCTGTAGAACACTCAATAAAGAGAGCTATGACAGAGTCAGGAAGAGCCATTATCACTACGTCATTGGCGCTTGTTATTGGGTTTAGCACTTTTTTGTTTGCACGTTTAGTACCTATGATTGATATTGGATGGCTCACCACTGTGATTTTTACTTTGGCTTTGTTAGGGTGCCTATTGTTTATACCCGCACTACTCTTTATATTCGAAAAAGAAGAAAAACTCACTTAAGCTTTGAGATTGTTAATTATATGAACTTTAATATGATATTTCCAAAATACTTTTTGTTTTTTCTTGTGTTACTTTTCCCAAATGTATCTGTGTCCATGACCGCTTACGAGATCATGAAAAAAGTTGATCAGAGGTATACAGGAGAAACCATAGAGCAGACATCTACTCTTGTTTTGATCGACAAGAAAAATAGAAAAAGAGAGAGAAAACTAAAGGGTTTTACAAAAGAAGTTTCAACCGGAACAAAAAGCATCTCTTTTTTCTTGAGCCCTTCCGATGTGAAGAACACCTCCTATTTGTCTTACAACTGGGACGATCCGTCAAAAGATAATGACTCCTGGTTGTATCTCCCAAGTCTTCAAAAAACTAATAGGATTTCTGGTGGAGATCGGTCCAATTCTTTTATGGGTAGTGATTTTACATATGCTGATTTAGATGGAGTAGAAATTGAAGACTATACTTACAAAATTGTAAAAGATAGTGATGTAGTTGATGGTGCAGATTGTTGGGTAATTGAGGCTACACCAAAATCAAAAGATGTAATAAAGGAAACAGGTTACTTAAAAACACTTACTTGGATTAGAAAAGATATATTCTTTGGTGTCAAAGGCAGAATACTTGTAAAAAAGGGAAAAAAAGTTAAGCTCTGGTCAGCAAAGGATATTAAAAAAATTGATGGTGTCTGGGTTGCAAAGACACAACAGATGACTACTACAAAAAAGAAAAAGCGTGAGCATTCAAGTATTTTTATTATTGACACAATAGCGTTCAATAAAAAATTAAATGACAGCTTGTTTGAATCCGAGGCCATGCAGCGAGGCTATTAATAAACGTGTTCAGGCTCGTAAATTTACTTGTTTTTATTACATTTCTTTACTCGACAGTATATGCACAATCAGATGACGATTTCCTATCTGATTTTGGTGGAGATGATTTCGAGGAAATAGAAAGTGAACTTGATTTTGTTACAACGAATGTTGTTAAAGAAAAATTTTCTGACATTTCAATCGAAAAAAAACAAACCAGTGAAAGTTTTGATTGGGATGCTATTTTCTCTCAAAAGTTATACTATGGCCTTGAATCTCCAGCTGTCCCTTTTTTCAGGAGAGCTCCAGGGATTGAGGCAATACATAGCAATATTAATTTAGGGTTAAATACAAAATTTGCGGAAGTTATTAACTTCAAGTTCTCTGGTGACGTCAATTGGGACTGGGGGTATTTTGAAAGCTCTAAGTACTCTTATGGTCCTACAGCTGCTGATTTTAAGTTAAGAGATTTATACATTGACTTTTATCCAATCGATGGACTTTGGTTAAGAGTTGGGAATCAAATAATTGCGAGAGGAGAGTCAAACTTACTAATTTCAAGTGATATTACTAATCCAAGAGATCTATCTACTATTGGGCTGCAGGATCTGGATGAAATAAGATTAAATATTCCCTCTATATTAGCTGGGTACAATATTGGTTCGTTAAAGCAAGAGATTATTGTTTTTTTGGATGAAAAAAGAAATAAAGTTGCAAGATCTGGAACGGCATTTGATCCTGAAGCTGCTTTTTTAGGTGCGTCAATAATTACCGATGTTTCTCCTGTGCAACATAATATAAGTTTCGCCTTAAGAAATAAAATCCTTTTATCGGGCTTTGAATTGGATTTGTCCTTAGGAGAATATAATAATAAGCAGTTATCAACATTGAGTTCCTCTGTGTCAGGAAATGTAACTACGCTTAGCACTCAGCAGGATAGAATAGCTTTCTTGGGTTTAAACGGTAATATTGCGATTTCAGACTTCGTTCTAAAATTCGATACCTCTCATAAAAAGGGAAAAAGATTTCCTTATTCCAACCCTTTGATAGGCCCTTGGTCTAAAAATGAGGTGTCTGAATTTTCCTTAGGCGCTGATTATTCTGGTCTTAAGGATTTGAACATAAGCATTGAATTAGCTAGTACATATATTCATGATCACGGTGCGCAAATGGTAAATAAGCAGAATGAATATGGATATAGTTTAAGGTTTGATTGGAGATTGTATAACGATCTTTTAGATATTTCTCTGCAGCATGCAAATATTTTGGGAGACAATGGGAGTTTTTCATCAGTATCAGCGGTTTATGAATTAAGTGACAGCATCAATATTGGTAGCAAATTTATTTCCTTTGATAGCTATAGCAATAGTCAGCAATTATATCCCTACAGGCATCAAGATTTGATAGAGCTTACACTAGATTACTATTTTAATTGATAGGCCAAAATATCAATAGTAGTGGAATACTTGTTATAATAATTAAGACTTCGAGAACTAAACCCATTCTCCAGTAGTCCCCAAATCTGTAGCCGCCAGGCCCCAAGATTATGGTATTATTTTTATGTCCAATCGGAGTTAGAAAAGCACAAGACGCTGATACTGCGACTGCCATAAGAAATGTGTCTGTATTTAAATTTAGTGTTTGCGCTAATTGTATGCTT
>CACJWR010000035.1 GCA_902596985.1 uncultured Alphaproteobacteria bacterium | reverse complement strand
GATTACCCCAATATTGTTTTTTATATTTTATTACTCTTGATGCTTTCGGGGGGTATTGTTTATATTGCAAGGCAAAGTCCTCAGAGGTTCATTATGCAATTGCTAATATGGGCAATAATTTTTTTAGGAATGTTTGGTCTGATCGCTTTTCTGACAAATTCATCTTAAAAAAAACCTCAAAGATGGTAGCTAAAGCTTTTCATGATGAGATCGATTGGTAAGAAGTCGACCTAATGCAATATTTGTTGCAATAGTCCTAAAAAGGAACTATCTGGCTACAAAAGAATATTTTTTTGCTTCAATCTTTTGGAAACTTGTAATTGGAAAAAAATTTAAATAGCGTTTTTGTTAAATTTACTAGTGATCATATAGACAAAAATGGGCATGTATCAGAAGCGGGTTATCTAACTGTTGCTAACATTGCGTATTGGAAGATATGTGAACAAGTGGGTCTCTTAAAACTCTACAGTAAATACAAAATTAGTGGAATTGTATTTGATACCTATATGGAGTTCAAAAAAGAGGTCTTTGAAGGCGAAGAGGTGATTATTAATCTTAGGTTCAATATAACCAATGATACCAGAAAGATTGTGAGGCTTTTAGATATTTATGACAGAGAAAATCGTTTGGTAGTTAAGATAACATCAAAAGGTGGCTTTTTGGATCTCGAAAAAAGAAAAATAGTAGAGCCACCAAAAAAGATATTGGATACATGTCTCAAATATTTGAGATAGTAGGATTTGCTATATTACAATATCGATGCTTAAAAGCCTTTGAAGGATGCGAGGTAATCAGCTCTTTTTAGGTTAAGAAATGTATATTAGTTTTATCGCCAGCATTTAAACATACACAAAAAATAAACGTATAGTCCTCTTGAATAATCTAGAGCTTTTTTTTAAACTTAAAGAAATGGCAACATGATTGACTTTGATTTAATTTGTTATAACGCTATATCATCGTCATGTACGTAGAGATAGGATTATTATTAAACGCTCTTATTCTGGGAGCGATGACTTCCTTCATGGTAGTTACTTCGCCTGCAGTCTTTAAGACACTCGATGAAGATAATTCTAAGAAATTCTTGAGATATATATTCCCTCGCCTTTTTAATTTTTGTTTTTTAATTTCTATATTTATGTTCTTATTCTTTTCGTTAGGTGACTTTGTTTCCGGGATCATATTTGGGATAGCTATAGCAATAAGTTTTTTGATTAACACTTACTTCTTAACTCCAAGAATAAATAAGATGCGGGACTTAATGCTCGAAGGTCGCCCGGGCTCAGAAAAGGGATTCAAGAACCTGCACATGGCCTCTGTACTCTTATATTTACTTAACGTGATATTTATAATTTTCATCTTCATTCTTTATTATACAAGATGAGAATATTACTGCCTTTATTTTTTCTTATTTTATTATCATGGCAAGTCGCAGTTGCGGATACTGTAAAAATAGAGTTTACCGCAGATGACTCATATAGCATCGAGGTTGCGAATATTGGCGTTGGTGACACTATAGAGTGGTTGCCAAAGAATGAGGGCCATAATGTTGAATTTCTTGCTGGACAAATATGGAAGCACTTCCAGAAAAATCGGATTTAAACGTCTGTCATGCAATTACTTTTGATTTGCCTGGAGTTTACTTATATCAATGTACACCACACGGTAATATGGGAATGTTGGGATTAATAGTAGTTGGTAATAATTTCGATAATGTAGGCAACATAGAAGAAATGGAACTGTCTCGAGTAGCAAAGTCGGTTCTGCAGAGACTGATTAGAGTTGCTAGGTCAAATAAGTAGCCTGTGTTGATTGTAAACTCTTGGTGCATTCACGACTTGTTAGCTGAACGAACCATGTTTTCCATATAGCTCAGAAATCTGGATCGATCTAATTTGCTAAAGGGAAGCGGACCAGAAGTAACCTCACCGCCTTCACGTAATTTTCCCATTATTTCTCTTGTAGCGATTGCCATACCTATGTTGTCGAGAGTAAACCTCATTCCATTAGGTCTAATTGCCAAAGCACCTTTTTTTAGGCATTGTTCAGCAAGTGGAATGTCGTTTGTTACACAGATGTCGTTTTTCTCGATATTATCTATAATCCAACTGTCTGCCGCATCGGACTCCTGATTAACAACGATGAGGTTTATAAGTGGATTGCGGGAAGGACGGATTCCTCCATTACACACCATATAAGTTATCAAATCATGGCGTGCCGCGATTCTTTCTATTTCGTTTTTTACCGGACAAGCGTCAGCATCTACATAAATTTTTACCATTTTAAAAATACTTCTTGGGGATTGCGCTTCAATTTACATTTTTAGTGGACTTTGTTTTGCTATGGGTAAAAGCTATTATTTTATATAAATTTATACATTTACTCGGAGTGATTATCTCAATTTATTTGGCAAGAAGCTAATTAAAAATTTTTCTAGAGTTTTTATGAAAAATTGTGAGTAATATTAATTAACGTATATTCCATTAGAATTTAATTGAGCAGGAAGACGATATTATGAGTGATGCGAATTATAAAAGCATAGAAGTTAGTCCGATATCGGGTGCATTAGGAGCATTAATTACTGGAGTAGAATTAAAAGAGCCTCTTCAAGACCCTGTATTTGAAGAGATATATAACGCTTTTTTAGAATATAAGGTGATATTTTTTAATGATCAGGAGCTCAATCCGGAAACTCAACTTCGATTTGGTAAGATGTTTGGACAACCTATAATCTATCCATTTGTGAAAGGTCTGAAAGATTTTCCTGAGATAACGCCCATTTTAAAGAAAGAAACTGACCTTAATAATTTTGGTGGGGTTTGGCATAGTGACACCACTTACCAAGAGCAACCACCAAAGGCAACGATGCTGTACGCGGTTGAGGTGCCTGAGTTTGGTGGTGACACCGAATTTGCGAATCAATGCATGGCGTTAGATCATCTGTCAGAGGGCATGCGGAAATTCTTGAATGAACAAAAGGTAATTAATACCTCTGGTAAAGGGAAAGTAGTAGCCTCAAGATCAGATGTTATGAAACACTCTTCTTCTGGAAAAGTGGCCGACGAGTTGAGAGCGATACACCCGGTAGTCAGAACACACCCTGAAACTAAAGAACAAGCATTATTTATCAATGAAGCGCACTCTTTACAGTTCGCAAGTCTTAGCTTAGAGGAGAGTACTCCTCTTCTTGAATTTTTGTTTAAGCACCAAATAAAGTCAGAGTTTACCTGCCGTTTTAAGTGGAAAAAAGGATCAGTTGCGATTTGGGACAATAGGTGTACCCTTCATAATCCGATAAACGATTACTATGGGAAAAGAAGGTTAATGCATCGGATAACATTTGCTGGTGATAGGCCTGTTTGATTGTTATTCAAGAGGGAAAAATTTGGATAAAATTAATAAAGAAAGAATTTGGCGTTTAATTCAAAGCACAGGCGATGAGTTGTTTGGAAAGCTCCCTAAGCACCCCAATCATCCAAAAGGGAGAAATCCATATGCTCATGTGGCGTTGAAAGTAAAAGATCGTTTTGGCTGCAGTTACAAAGATATTACTGACGAAAAGTATCAAGAGGTAGTCGATTTCTTATATCTTATACAAACAGAAGAAGGTTGAAACGTTTTTTGCGCTACTATTTTATAATCAATAAATTTATAGAGACTGTCTTCTTAATAGGGAGAATAGATGAAAAAATTATTTAATGATTCTTTTGAAAACTGGATTTTCGATCTTGACAACACAATATACGATATAAAAGCCGGATTATTTGTCAAAATATCCGAGAGGATTACTCAGTACATAATGGAAGTTCTTTCTTTCACGAAGGAAGAAGCTAACTTAGTTAGAAGTGACATGTATAAAAAATACGGTCTTACGTTAACCGGTCTTATGAAAGAATATGAAATAGACCCTGATAAATATCTCGACTTTATTCATGATGTTACACACCCTGAATTACAATATGAAAAGCAACTTAAATTAAGTTTAAACAGTCTTTCTGGTAAAAAATTCATTTATACAAATGCATCTCAAGATCACGCGAAAAAAATTTTATCAGCAATGGGGATCGAAGCTGAGTTCGAAAAAATATTAGATATAAAAGCTACACACTATGTACCTAAACCTGATCCAAAATCTTATGATATTATGCTAAAAAGTTTTGGCATTCTTCCAAATCAAATAGAAAGTAGCATTTTTATTGAGGATACAGCAAAAAATCTCAAACCAGCAAAATTGCTAGGGTTGAAAACTGTTTGGATGGAAAATGATCGTAATCTTGAAGACTATAAAGATAACGCGGAGTACATAGATTATAAATACTCTGACTTAAAGTCGTTTCTCAATGATATATCTAAAAACAATTGAATGGTTGGAAAAAGCATAGGTTTTAAGTACAATTAAATGGGTGCAAATTCATGATTGATAAAAAAGTATTGGATTTAAAGGAAAGGTGATTTTATATAAGGTTGATAGTCACAATCCTTATTTTATACATGGTGGGAACACTTTTTTATAAGTCAATTTCTCCATTCCATAATTGCATTAGAGACAACAGAGCGAATGTTATTGAATGTACCAGAGATAGTACTTGGTAATACTAAGTTCCAAAATATTTTAACTGGTGTTATTTTTATAACGCTTCTTTTGGTTAGCGAAGCTTTTGCTCGATCTGAATTAGAAATAATAAAGAAAGATATATCAGCAAACGTCATATTTCTTAGACATGCTTTAGCTCCTGGTGTTGGAGATCCAAAAAACTTTATCAAAGAGGACTGTAGCACGCAACGGAACTTAAATAATAAAGGTCGCTTGCAGGCCAGATTGATAGGAAATTACTTGAGATCAACAAATCTGAAGTTCTCTCAAATTTTAACAAGTGAGTGGTGTCGGTGCATTGATACAGCTAAAGAGCTTAATCTTGGCCAATGGACGACTTTCTCAGGATTAAACTCCTTCTTTCAAGAATATGAAAAAAAAGATCAGGTCATCAACAAACTTCAAAAGAAACTTGATTCCCTGGGTTATTCAGACCTTGCTTTATTTGTGACCCATCAGGTTGTTATTTCGGAACAGACTGGAATCGTGCCCCGGAGTGGTGAGATGGTTTTATATAATTCAATAACTAAACAAAAAGCCAGATACATGATTGATTACTAACTATTTTAACTAATACCATTTTTAAATAACAAGTCTGAAATATTTTTTTTAAATGGGAAAAAGCCCTTATTTGCAAATGGAAACGCATATTTATCCCAATCTCTCATATAAAAAATTGCTTCAATGTTCTGATTTCTAAGTTCATTAATAAAGTCACTTGTCATGAAGTATTTATTTCCCACCGTTTCATAAGGAAAAATTAAGTATTTTAATTTTTCACTTTTAGCCCATTTCAATACAGCTTTTTTTGTTTGGCAGAATTCAAAGCTCGGTAAATTTGAGCGTAGATTTTCGATTAGGTCACTGTCAAACTTATTTACAAAATCGCTCTTGCTAGATTGATATTCTGGATCATGAAAAATACATCCTTTAAGGATAATTTGTTCTTTGCTTAGGTATTGATTTAAAGTGAGATCATTTTTATTTATAATTACTCCCGTATCTTCACAAGCATTTAAATTTGGCTTTACATAGGAAATCTCAGACGCTCTTTCATAAGTCTTCCAAAGGTCTTCATTGAAAAAGGGATTTTCATTCAGTTCGCCTTTTGGGAAAAATTTATCGTTTGTAAAAAGCTTTATGTTATCCGCTTTTGCAACATATATCTTTCCTCTTGTTTGAAGGCCAGCGACCCAACGCCAGCCTAGAGTATTTGAAGCTGGACACCAATCAACGAGATGATCTTTAAAAAAGTTTGCACCAGAAACCCAACTTCTTTTAAGGGTAAAAATCCAAATGCTTGCATACCACATCCGTGCATGATTGTGCAGGTATCCTGTTTCTATAATTTCCTCCGTCCAATGATCGAAACATTTTATTCCAGTTTTATCAGGCAAATGAGAACCGTCGTAACCATTTTCATAGTCCTCATAGACATCAGGTCGCAGTTCTAGCCATCCTCTCCAGTACGTTCTCCAAAAAATCTCTTGAATGAATTTCTCCAAAGATGAAATAGAATTTTTTTCTAAGGCTATCTGCAACACCTCATTTTCTGAGACTAGTCGTCGGCGAAGATATGGTGATAGCTTTGAAACATTTGCATGAGGGTGGCCCATGTCAAAGTTTCTACTCTTTGAGTAATTACATAAGTGTTCATTAGAAAAGTTTCTAAACTCGTTTAGCACCCGATCCTTTTTCGTCGGAAGCCGTTGATAGGCGCCGTGATCTACGTTATCCATTTTAATCACCAAAAGTCTCTTACATGATCTATAGATTAAAAGCCTATTAAAAGAATAATTAGAAAAATTCCTAGTCCACCCCACAAAAATGGTGAGTTCTCATTTTCAAGAAGCCATTTAAGTAAATTCATTTTTATCTCCATTTGTTGACATTGAAATAAAGCATATTTTTTTTAAATCCAGAGCCAATCAAAAATTTTATCAGCAACCAAAAGTATGTGAACAAACAAAAAATTGCTTTAATGTTGATTTTTATAAAGGATGATCACGTAAATGCATGGAGAATTATTAATGGAACCCTTTTTCGAATTAAGAATATATGAAGTATATCCAAATAAAATGTCTGAATGGATAGAGTTTATGGATGTTGAAATTATTCCCTTTCAAAGAGAAAGAGGAATGGAAATAAATGGCACTTTTATAATGAATAGTTCTGATGAGTTCTTTGAACAAGAAGGGGAAAGAAAAATGCACTCAGAAAAGAAAGGGTCAACTTATGTTTGGATAAGACGCTTTCTAGATCAAGATCATAAGAAGAGATTGTATGAAGCTGTTTATGAGAGTAGTGAATGGATTGATTATTATAGACCAAAAGTTAGTAAGCTGATTAATCTTAATACCATTGTCGTACATAATTTAACGGCGACAGCAATGTCACTTTTAAAGTAATTTAAACCTTTCCTACTTGTTCAAAATGCATATCAGAAGCTTTGCAAATGAAATAATCGATATTGGTAATATAGACTTGGAAATACAGATAGAACGTACCAACAGAAAAAGAACTATTGCATTACAGGTTAAAAATAACAAACTGATCATTAAAACACCCAGAAGTGTATCTAAAAAAACCTTAGTTGATCTTATTAAGAGAAAACAGCACTGGATAAATCAAAGAGCGATTTTGAATTTTGAAGAACAGAACTTAAAAAATAGAGAATTTATTGATAATGATAAATTTTATTTCAGAGGTGATGAGTATCGCTTATCTCTAATTTTGGGGAGAAAAGAAGCTGTTAAAATTGAAGGAGGTCTTTTAGTCGTCTCGTATGTTGATGATAAATCAATAGGTAGAGAAAACATTAAAAGATTACTGGACGATTGGTACTTAAAAGAGTCTATTAAAATTTTGAAAGCAAGAACTGAAGAGTTAGCGCAGCAGATGAGGGTTCAACCATATGGGATTATTGTAAAGAACTACAAGTCAAAATGGGGATCTTGCACTGCAAATAATAAAATATCTTATAATTGGCGGATTATAATGGCTCCAGATCATATAATTGACTATCTAATAGTTCATGAGTTAAGTCACATCATCGAACCTAATCACTCAAAGAATTTCTGGTACCAGGTGGGAAACTACTGCAAAGATTTCCAAAAAAAAAGAAAATGGTTGCGAGAAAACGGGCATAAGCTTGTTTTGTAGCCCATATTTCGTAAGAAGTATTGAACCGACTCATCTGGAGGTGCTACTAATATTAGGCCCTTGTAGAAACATAGCTATTTTTTATCAAATTTTCTAAATTGTAATTTTTGAGGCAAGACATGTATTTTGAAGACTTTTATCAAGGATACTCCTTCGAAACAAAAAAAAAGACAATCACCAAAAAAGATATTATTTCATTCGCTGAAAAATGGGATTATCAACCTTTTCACATTGACGAAAAATTGGCAAAGCAGTCCCATTATGGTGGCCTTATAGCAAGTGGCTGGCAAACCATAGCGATTGCCCATAGTTTAATTTTAGATACTCAAAAAACCTCGAGATCCTCAATGGGGTCTCCAGGTTTAGACAAAGTTAATTGGTTTAAACCTGTCAGACCAAATGACACAATTCATTGTACAGTGACAGTCAAGTCATCGCGCAAATCAAATTCAAAACCTTTTGGAATTACAACAATACTAGTCGAAGTTTTCAATCAAAAGGAAGAACTAGTAGCGGATATGACTGCAGTCTGGTTTTTGAAATTAGCTAGATAGTCAAGGGTGAACTAAACAGTCTCCGTATCAAAAGAAGCTGGGCTTGTTATTTCAAGAAGCTCTAAATCCTCTGAATGCTCTATCTCTCTATGAGATATTTTTGGGGGTTGCAGGACAGAGTCTCCTTCGTGAAAAGTAAAGGTTCCTTGGCTCTCATACTCGAAAGTAACCCAACCCTTAAGTATATAAACCATTTGAAAATTTAATTTGTGTAAATGCCATTCGCCCCTTGAATGTTTGCCTGGAACAGCTCTAATTACATTCGCTCCATAACTTCCCTTTGTGGCAGCGTCTATTCCGAGGTCCCTATACTGAAAAAACCCTCTAAGACCTGCTTCAAATTTAGATTTCTCTTTGTGTGATACTGTAAACTTCATACGCATTTTCCTTATTATGTAATTTCTAAAATTAATGGTAACAAAAATTTTGTGTATGTTTTAAAAAAACATCTAGGCGTATATACAGGTTGTTTAATTGACTCGAAAAAAAAGGAATTTGTTTCAATGATATTTTGCGATACCATTAAGCGGTTTCGATTTTAACAATTGTATTAGCAGCTAAAGAAAAATGGAAAAGAGTGTAAATGGAAAATAAGGAATTAGTTCTTAAGGTAGTGGAAGACTATATCAATAGTGCATACGAGTCTGATGGAGCTATGACGAGAAAAATATTTGATGATGACGCCAGAGTTACTGGTCATATTAACGGTAAACTGATAAGACAGACAAAGGAGGAGTGGGCAACATTTGTTGAAAAAAATATTCCGTCACCGAAAGAGCAAGGTAAATCTAAATCCTACGAAATATTAATGGTTGATGCTGGAGAAGAGACCGCTGTTGTGAAAGTAAAGAGTGAGTACATTAATATCATGTTCACAGATACGCTTTCGTTTCTCAGAATCGGTAACGAGTGGAAAATTTATAATAAGGTGTTTGAAGCAACCAGTTAAATTCAGAACGGAAATTTTTAAATGAATTTTTTTTTTAAAATTCTTTCTATAGGCACCATCATTAGCTCTTTCGGTGTCTTTAAAGTGATTGGTAGTGATCTAGATGAGGTCATTTGTAATGCAATGAAAGGTATGCAAGCGCAAGAAGAGAAGAAAATTCCCTATAATATAGGCGAATTCGAATTAATAGGGATCACCGTTGATTGTAAGAAAAAAGCTCTGATTACAGAAAAAAAACATATTCAGTACTCGTTATCCGACTTTTCAGAGGATTTTAAAATTAATGCGACTAAAAATTGGAAAAACGCTAATTGTAAAAATATGATATTTAACACAAATACAGGTTGGTCAACCACCCAAATTATACAAGATACTAAGAAAAAAGTAGTTTTAAAGTTGGAAGCAAATTTTGAAATTTGCTCTCAATAGATAATAGAAAGAATTTAATCACTTAACCTAAACAACTAAAATTAAATTCAATGAATAGTAAAAAGCTGGAAATATTAAACACTCAAAATGTTCTTTCTATGAAGGGAGAGGGATACTATTCACAAAAGACTGCAGGAGCTAAAAATGCCATAGACTCCATACAGGAAATTTTGGAAAGATCAGTAATTTCCCTTCCAAATAATGAAATATTGAGGTTTGCAGATTTTGGTGCAGCAGATGGAGGAACTAGTCAGGAACTCTGGTACAATTTGATAAACCTGATTAGAGGTAGAGGAGATGATAGAGTTATTGAGATAATTTACACTGATTTGGCTTCGAACGATTTCTCGACTCTTTTTAAAAAAATGCAGGGGATGCATGGAGAAAAAGAGCTAGCTTATCAAAAAATCTTTGACAATGTGTTTGTGCATGGTTGCGGTACCGGCTTCCATCAACAATTACTAGCAACGGACAGCTTATCCCTGGGCTTCTCTGCGACAGCTATGCATTATGTTTCGCAAAAACCTTGTCAGATAAAAAATCACGTACATATGGTCGGAGCGGATATAGAAGAAAAGAGACAGTTTATAGCTCAAGCAGCCAGAGATTGGGAGTCAATACTCCTTTCGAGGGCTAAAGAACTGTCATCAGGTGGACGCTTTGTATGCATGAATTTTGGAATCGATGAAAAAGGTCGTTATCTTGGCAACACTGGAGGACATTCGATGTTTGATAAATTTAATCAGCATTGGAAAACGCACCTGGATCAAGGGATAATAACAAAAGAAGAATATATAAACGCCACTTTTGCTCAGCATTACAGAACGGTGGAAGAGTTTTGTGCGCCGTTTAATGATATAACGTCCGAAATTTCAAAAGCTGGGTTAAAGCTTTTATCATGCAGTACCAAATTGACAAAATGTCCCTATCGTGAGACTTATGAAAAAAACATTCGGACAATGTCGAAAAAAGAGTTTGCTGACAGCCTTATTCCAACCACCCGGAGTTGGTCAGAGACCGTATTTCGAACGGCTTTATCTGATAGATGTGAAAATGAGAGTAACGAAATAATCGGCTCTTTTTATGAAAATTATAGGGCTGAAGTTGAAAGAGACCCGGATGGTCATGCGATGGACTATATTCATATAATTATGGAAATCGAAAAGACTTAGTTTTTGTTGTTGTGGTAAAATTTATTTAGGAAGTAAAGGTGTTGAAAATTTATATCTTTTTTAAAACAGGCTTTTATTTCAATGAATAAGGTTGCAATCGTTACAGGGGCTGGGACAGGGGTGGGTAAAGCCACCGCAGTCAAGCTTTCAGATGCGGGTTTTAGTGTTATTTTGATAGGACGACGTAAAGATAAGTTAGAAGAAACAAAGAGAGTTTGTAATGATCAAGCACTAGTATTTCCTATGAATGTTAGTAACGAGGTGGATGTAAAAAAATGCTTTGAAATGATTAAGAAAAATTTTTCTCGTATAGACCTACTTTTCAATAATGCTGGTACGTTTCTTTCCTCAAAAACTATAGACGAAATAAATTTCAGCGAATGGAAAGAGGTTATTGAAGTCAATATTAATGGGATGTTTCTTTTCAGTAAGCATGCATTTTCACTTATGAAAAACCAGTCTCCCATGGGAGGCCGGATAATTAATAATGGAAGTGTCTCCTCTATTACCCCAAGACCTGGATCAATAGCATATACCGCAACTAAACATGCAGTCACTGGCATGACAAAAAGTTTAGCTCTTGACGGAAGACCATTTAAAATTGTTTGTAGCCAAATTGATATCGGGAATGCCGATACACCAATGACAGAGGGAATAAAGAAAGGAATAATTCAGGCCGATGGTTCAATTAAAAAAGAGCCTACATTTGATCCTGAACATATAGCTGATGCGGTATTACATTTAGTGGGTCTCCCCTTAGATACCAATATTCTTAATATGACAATAATGGCTAGTAATATGCCCTTTATAGGGCGAGGTTAAAAAACACAAAATGCAAAGAAAGAAAGCTAGTGCAAATATTCAAATAGATAATGAAAGAATAAGAGTAACAGAATATTCATTTAATAGAAATGAAGAAACAGGGTTTCATATGCACCAATGGGACTACGTGGTTATTCCGCAAACTAACGGCCAATTATTGCTAATTGATGATAATGAGGTTGAAACAACCGCTACTCTTATAAAAGGAAAGCCTTACTACAGAAAGGCAGGTGTATCGCATAATGTAATTAACAACGGTAAAGAAAAATTAGTTTTTATAGAGTTAGAGATAAAAGCTCATTCGATTTAAAAGTTCATTTAGCCGTTCAATACCAGTATTTTGCTTTTTGAACTTTATTGACGAAACCGTATCAGAAATAAACATCATGTAAAATTACACCTCTGTTAGAAAATAGTTTCTGTGGTATTTCGGTTTTATTGAACTTTTGTTCTGCTTCCCTGAAGAGTAGTTGGCAGTCTACAAAAGCCTTTTCATCAGTATATTCCCATAGATTACCTAATCGTTGAATGCCATCTTTATTGAAAACTTGACTAACTGTTTGTCTTATAGCTCCCGCTTTAGCAAATTGTGATTGCATGTCTAGTACAACCTTTTGCCATTCTTCTCCTCCTACTATAAGATCGCTCTTCGATTGGAAATCTTGGGTTATATAACTCATAATTTTGGACTTGATCATACTTTGCTCCTCAGTATTTACGTAATTTAATAATATTGAAATTCAGAATTTATTCCATTACAACCTAAAACATGCCGAATATCGGATTTGATATAACAAGCATAATGTATGCGGTTCTTAGAAATCTTATTATCCTAAGCATCTCACTATCAGTTTATTCGACGAAAACACAATCTGCTGAACTAACATTAGATATTACCTCATACACTTACCGTGAAGTTGATCTAAATGATAATTTCTTCATGGAGGATAAATCTGCTCCCTTTTTATACAGTGTAGGACTTAGGAACTGGGGAGACGCTAAAGCAACTTCAAATACAAAGAGTACTAATTTTAGTTTTTTATATACGCTTGAGTATAGTTTCGGGAGTATTGACTATTCCTCAGCAGGTACCGGTACAATGAAAAAACAATATTATAAGGGTAGATTAGAATATTACCTTAGCACTGGTTCAAAAGTAGGAGCCAATGATCTATTACCCTACGTTGGGCTGGGATATCGCAATCTACTTGATGATAGTGGATATAAAACGTCATCAACCAACCATCTTGGTTATGATAGGCTCTCCCAGTACTATTACGTTCCAATAGGGGCTATTTGGTATATAAGCGATAGACTCTCTTTAAAGTCTCAGTACAACTATTTTCTTGAGGGGAAACAAATAAGCTTTCTTAATGAAATTTTGCCTAATACTTATTCCATTAATCCTCAAAATACACAACGTCTTGGTTGGGGATTCGACTTTACATTACGTTCGAAATTAAATAGCAAATGGTCTACCTATGGTTTTTTTAGGTCTTGGAATATTGAAGATTCCGATGCGGTTTCATGCTCTGCTCTTATTTATTGCATGGAGCCAAAAAACCAAACGCATGAAATTGGTGCTGGTATTTCATATCATTTTTAGTGACTATTAAAGGTATCTATGGATAAATGTTTTCTTATAGAAAATTATTTTAATGAACCTGGATAAAGAATAATGAAATTGGAATTGCACCACATAAATCTGTCAACTCAAGATGTTAAGAAACTTGAAAACTTTTATAAGGATATACTATTTCTAGATACCCAAAGTTATGACTTGCCCACTTTAGAAAAGAAAAAAGGGTACTCTGGTGATGTATCATTTGTGGGTGATGGTAAGGTTCAAATGCATTTGGCACAAAGAGACTTGTCCGTAAATTTCAAAACAGGCCATTCTATAAATCCAGTTGAAAAGGGTCATATTGCGTATCGTACAGATGACATTGAGGCTTTTAAAAAACATCTCAAAGAAAAGGGTATTGAATTTACAGACTGGGGAAATATTGGGGTTTCAGGATGGCATCAAATTTTTTTCTATGATCCTGATGGAAACATTATAGAGGTTCACCAGAAAATATAGCTTGTTTTATTATTTTTTGAAATTATTAGCTCTAGAAAAATTATTCATTTAATAATAAAGGGATTTGCTGTTGAGGTTTCATGACTAATCCACACTGATTTTGTTTCCAAAAACTCCTTGATGCATTCTTGCCCACTTTCGCGACCCTGGCCCGATCTTTTGTAGCCACCAAAGGGAGACATGTAACTTACTGCTCTATAAGTATTCACCCAAACGGTGCCAGCTTTAAGCTTATCAGCCATTCTAAGAGCTCTCCCGATATCACTAGTCCAAACGCCTGCGGCAAGACCAAAAAGTATATCATTGCCTATCTTGATCGCTTCTGTCTCATCTTTAAAGCGAATAATTGATAGTACTGGGCCGAATACCTCTTCTTGAGCTATTCTCATATTATTATTTACATTTGTAAAAATTGTTGGTTCCACAAATCGGTTTCCTTTAGAGCCAGGCCCATTATATTTCTTGCCCCCTAATACACATGTAGCGCCCTCTTTCTTTGCTATATCTATGTAGTCAATAATCTTTTTAAACTGAGGTTCGGTGGTCACTGGTCCGACATTAGTGGTTTCCATCATAGGATCACCGATAGATGCTTCTTTGGCGACTAAAACTAACTTTGTAACGAACTCATCATGTATATCTTCATGAAGTAGTAGCCTAGAGCCGGCTATACATGTTTGGCCGGTAGCAGCGAAGATCCCTGAAATCACACCCATAACGGCAGCATCCATATCAGCGTCATTAAAAACAATGTTTGGAGATTTCCCCCCCAATTCTAGAGTTACTGGCATTATTTTTTTTGCAGCGCTCTCATATATTTTTTGTCCTGAAATGTCTGAACCAGTAAAAGCAATCTTGCTCACATCTTTATGATCCACTAGGGGTTGGCCTACCTCTAGCCCAAAGCCAGTAACACAATTAATAACTCCACTAGGAAACCCAGCCTCCTCGACGAGACTCATAAACTCAAGAGTTGAAGCGGATGTGAATTCGCTTGGTTTAATAACTGCTGTGTTCCCAGCTGCAAGTGCTGGGGCTAACTTCCAGGCCAGCAAAAGGAGAGGTGAGTTCCATGGAGTAATAAGTCCTACGACTCCAAAAGGTTCGTATTTCGTGTAGTTTAGCATACCGGGTTTATCAATAGGAATAACGGCTCCCTCAACTTTATCGGCTAGTCCTCCAAAATATCTATACCATTCAGCTAGATACTTTGTTTGTGCACCCATTTCAGCAAAAAGCTTACCATTATCCTTAACTTCTATTTCCCCCAGTCTCACCGCGTCTCTTTCGATAAGTTCAGCTAACCGAACCAATATTTTACCTCTTTCAGTAGGTTTCATGGGTTCCCAGTGTTCTTCAAAAGCATTCTTCGCGGCTATAACTGCTAGATTTATGTCTTCTTCGTTA
>CACJWR010000034.1 GCA_902596985.1 uncultured Alphaproteobacteria bacterium | reverse complement strand
GGATGTCGACGTTGATATAAACTGTCCAGCGGTTAAAATACGAGAAAAAATAAAATAAAGCTGAAATAAAGATTACCTAAGCGCTAATTTATAAGTATCATAAGATAAATTATAATTACTAAGAGAGCTTTTATGGCAGGGTCGGTATTGATTGTGGGCGTTGGTTTAGGCCTAAGCGCTTCATTAGCGCGACTGTTTCATTCTGAAAAGAAAATTATTTGTTTAGCATCAAGAAATACAGAAAAATTAGCATCGCTTAAAGAGGAAACAAATGCTCATGTTTATACCTGTGATGCTTCTGATCCAATTCATGTGGAGGAGTTATTCAAGAAAACTGACGAAGTAATAGGAACTCCGGAAATTGTAATCTACAACCCTTCGGCTCGGGTTAGAGGGTCTATTGTAGACTTGGACCCTCATGAAACTAAAAAAGCTATTGAAATAACTTGCTACGGAGGCTTCCTAGTTGCGCAGCAAGCTGCAAAAAGAATGTTAAAAAAAGGAGAAGGGAATATCTTCTTAACCAGTGCATCAGCAGCAGTTAAGGGCTACCCCCTTTCTTCAGTGTTTGCAATGGGAAAGTTTGGATTGAGAGGCTTAGCACAATCATTAGCACGAGAACTGCATCCCCAAAACATACACATAGGCCATTTCGTTATTGATGGAGGCATAAGTGCAGCCCATCGTGAAGAGAGACAAGAAGACGGCTCATACAAATTTTTAGATCCTGACGAAATCGCAAAAAGCTATTTGCATTTTTATCAACAACATAAAAGCTCCTGGTCTTGGGAAATTGAGTTGCGACCTTGGGTTGAAAAATTTTAGTTTAAATTAGAAAATTAAAGAAGTGTCAGGGAATTTTAAAAAGAAAATATGCCTAATTACTGGGGCTCGTAAAGGAATTGGACTATCTATAGGGCAAACATTAGCCCAAAATGGTTATAGAGTAATATTTTCTGGTCGGAAGCTAAATGATTGTAAAGACACCGTAAATCAGCTTGTGACAGACGGCTTTCAAGCAGTTGAATCTCCAATAAATTTATCAAACCTTTCTTCTTTGAAACAGCAAACGGAGATGGCCTTATCAATTTGGGGAACTGTTGATATTTTAATCAATAATGGTGCGGTAATTGAACCTATTACTTCGTTAGAAAAAATAGAATTACAAGACTTTGAGAAAGCCGTTAGGGTGAATTATTTAGCTCCGTCTTTATTAATATCATATTGTTGGAACAACCTTCTGAAAAATAGAGGAAAAGTCATAAATGTACTATCAGGCGCATCAATAAACGCAATAGAGGGTTGGACAGCCTATTGCTCAACAAAAGCCGCACTTCATATGATTAATCAGCAGACACATCTTGAAGGTAACCTGTATGGAATCTCATCAATTGGACTAAGCCCTGGGATGGTTGACACCGATATGCAAGGTAAAATTAGAGCTAGTGGGATAAATAAAGTTTCAAAAGTAAGAAAAGAAGACCTAATAAACTCAAAAAAAACAGGCTTATTTGCTTTATGGTGTGCTTCAAGTAACGCCAATGAATTCTCGGGGAAAATGATATCAGAGAATGATCAGATTGTTAGCGATAAATACAAGGCTTGGATAAATGCGCAGAATCTTAAGTTGTAACTTTTTCATTAAGCACTTAAAATTTGACCGTGGTGCCTCGCCTATCAACGGGCATCCAGTGTCTTGAGCCTTTTTAAATTATGCAGAAAAGACTGTTTTAAAGGATAGAAATTGATCAGAGAAAATAGTGTAGATAGAGATCCCCTTTATGGATGGGTAATGGTCATTTCTGTATTTACTCTAACCGCTCTTTCATTTGGCACAATGGGTTCGATATCTGTTTTTTTAAAACCATTATCGAATGAATTTGGGTGGACACGCGCAAATACAGCTTTTGGCTACACTGTTGCGTCTTTAGGATCTGCATTTTTTGGCATAATTTGGGGTTATATCTCCGATAAATATGGAACAAGGCTTTTTGGCTTTTTTGCTACCTTCTTTATGGTCTCTTGCTTATTTTTATTGGGCAAGCAGAGTAGTATTCTCCATTTTTATACATTATATTTTTGTTTTGGTGCTTTTGGGAATGCTATTGTTGGCTCCCCTCTGTATGCCAATGTGGGCTTTTGGTTTAAGAGAAATCCTGGCTTAGCAATTGGAATAACTGCGGCGGGTGGGGCAGCTGGCCAAGGGTTAATTCCTCTATTGTCAACATATCTAATCAAGGCTTACGGATGGCAAGATGCGTATATGTATCTGTCCTACATATATCTTTTGATAATGGCTCCTTTTTCTTTCCTGATCAAGGAGTCGCCATGGCGAGAAAGAGCTCGTATTGCCATAAAAGATGACTTCAGGGATTTTCCACTTGGTGAAAAAGAAGTTATTACCTGGATTTCGTGTGCTGTGATTTTTTGCTGTATATGCATGTCGGTACCTATCGTTCATTTAATACCCTTACTTACGGACGGTTCATTCTCAGAGGACTTTGCCGCGAGCGTTTTCCTTGTTCTAATGGTCTTTGGAATAGTTGGACGTATAATTAGTGGAAAACTTGGAGATATTATTGGTGCCCTACCTACATATATTCTAATGTCTATCGGCCAAACAATTACGGTTCTAGGCTTCCCATACATAGATTTAAAAGTTGGTTTATTTATTCTTGCAGCGGCTTTTGGTTTTACATATTCCGGTGTAATGTCAGCAATATTAGTCTGTGCAAGAATGATGGTATCAGCAAAGTTAGCTGGCAGAGCAATGGCCCTAGGTTCTTTTTTTGGTTGGGTAGGTATGGGCTTAGGTGGGTATTTTGGAGGGTTACTTTTTGATATAAAAGGTGATTATACTTGGTCATTCCAGTTTGCATCGCTTATGGGGTCTGTTAATCTTTTAATTCTCTGGCAATTTCACTTACGAATAAAGGCTAAGCAAGTAGTGATCGCTTGAAACTAACTTATTAACGGCAACTCTTTTGTTGCTCTTTTTGTTAATAGAACTGGTCCATCCTTTGAAACAAAAATATTTTCTTCATGAACTATAATTTTTCCAGGTTTATACTCCATCGACGGCTCGATAGTGAGAACCATATTCTCCTGAATAATAGAGTTATCAAAAGATGAGATTGATGGAGGTTCCGTCAATTGTAACCCAACTCCATGGCCATATCTACCTTCACCTTTAACCATAAAACCAAAGTCTTCAATTTTTTTGTTTATTTTTTTCCATACATCTTGTGTCTTTGTACCTGGTACTAAATTTTTAATGCCCTCCTCTGTTGCATGCCATAAAATTTCATTTGTTCTTTTTAGTTCGTCAGATACTGGTCCAATTGTAAAGTTTCTGTCAAAATCACAAAAATAACCATCATATGTCGCACCTGTATCTATAAAAAGGAAGTCTCCTGAAGAAATTAATTTATGTGTTGGATTTCCTATAATCTGAGAGACACCTCCTTTCCCCGACACAACCGGCAAATATGGAATATTATCCGCCCCCCTCTTGAGAATTTCTCTCTTCACTTTAATTGATGCACTCCGCTCGCTGTCGTTCACGGATATGATTGTGGGTAATATTTCAAACACTCCACTAACTATTTGCGCTACTTTTTCTATTTTTTTTATTTCATTAAAAGACTTAACCGTTCGAAGTGCCCAGATCAAAGAGGTTCCATCAACAACATTAAACTTAAAGTTATCTTGGAGGAGACCAAAATCTAATACCGGCATTCTGATACTCATCTCTTTTCCTAATTCCGCACCAATTGCTCCAAAACGACTTGGAAGAGCCTCTAAGAGAGATTTTAAGGGAGAAATGTCATCTCCGTTGAAATTGGGAGATGCCCATGTATGAATATCTTTGACAAACGTTTTTTTGAAAATATTTTCACCTATATCAGGTATTATAGCTATAGGAGTTCCAGAAAGCGGTAAGACTAGAAACCACGGTCTGGTAGGACTCTCCCAGAAGTTCGTATCAATACCAGTAAAATATCTTAGGTTTGATGGAATGGTAATTAATAGAGCGTCGAGTTTATTTTGATATAAAAGTTCTTGAGCTCTTTGAAGACGAATTTCAAACTCCTCATTTGAAAAACCATACTCTAGTGTTTTGGCGTTTCTCATTCCCTAAGTTTAGATAAAAAATTATTCAATTGTCGATTAACTTTTACTTTTTAATTAAGCGACGTCAAAATAATCTTTCATCTGCAGATATTTATACTTCATCTCAGCGATATAGGGACCAATTAAACCACCGTTCCATTTTCTTCTAAATCTATTAAAAACTTCATGCTTATTATTTTTTCCAAGGATAAAATCGGCAAGAACCATAGCAGACCCGGGAGCTGTATTCATTCCATGTCCTCCAAATCCCATGAGGGTAAATACATTTTTTTCTTCATTTCCAATCTTAGGAGATCCAACATATGGCATATAATGACTTGCATAGGCCATATTTCCAGACCAAACATAATCCATTTCTACATTTCCTAACTCAGGAAAAAAATAGTTTATTTCTTTTGAAATTGCTCTTTTTAAATTTGAACAAGTAAATTTTCCAACTGCTGATATACCCCTTCCCCATGAGAGCCTATTTCCAGGCAGAACGCGGTAGTAATTTCCAGCCCTTCGGTTATCACTGAATCCTAACGATTTCTTTAGCACGGATTGCAGCTCATTCCCTATTGGCTTCGTTACACCTATAAAGGTTTTTATGGGTAACCAGTAGTTTTTTAGTTCCTTTATTTCTTTTCCACCATAGCCACCTGTAGCAAATACTATTTTTTCAGATTGAAAATTTACCACTCCATTATTATTACAAATTATGGAATTTATCTTTCCACTGTTTATTTGGTAACTGATAAACTTACATTTTTCAAAAATAGATCCTCCCAAGTTACTACAATCCCTGGCAAGCGCATGCATAAAGTTTAAAGGATGAAATTGAAAGGAATCTTGCCTAAAGACGCCACAAGTATATTTATCGGAATACACATACTTATTAAGGTTTTCCTTATTAAGGAACTCCTCATTTTGATGAAATAATTTATTCTGAGCAATTACGTGTTTCTTTACTTTTTCAATATTATTTGTGAGAAAACATTTTAGAACACCCGATTGAAGATTGGTGTGTTCATATCCCTCTGAAAGACACTTTTTTTTCATCCATTTTACGCCAGAGGCTGCGATCTGTTCCAATGTGACCACCTCTTCTTTTGATAAGTACTTCAATAATACATCGTAGTCCTGTGCCCAACCGGAGAGGCAAAAGCCACCATTTCGTCCGGACGCTCCACTACCAATATGGTTTTCTTCGATTAATACTGCATCAACGTTATTTTTCTTTAGGTTATATAATAGACTGAGGCCAGCAAGACCTCCCCCTACTATCAGGACAGCACATTTGTGGTTATTCGTAAGATGCTCTTTCTGTTCAAACCTATTAATTAAGGTGTCATCGTACCAAGTATTATTCATATAATAATATTATATAGTTATATCAAACATTTAAACAGGTATATCGGCAGCCTTTTCAAAGGTGAAAACTTCAAGCACCTCTTTTCTGCCACGAATGTCCACAGTTTTCGGTTTCATCTTTTTGGTATCTATATTTGCTTTATCAGCCACGTATTTTGATACAACTAACTCGCACTTATAAGTCTTTGTCAATTCTTCTAACCTTGCCGCGATATTAACATTATCTCCTACTGCGGTCTCTGTAACAGTTTTGCCATATCCCATCATTCCAACTATCATACTTCCAGCATGAATTCCCATGCCAAACCTCATATCTTCAGAGAAATCAGTTTTCATCTCAGAATTCAAAGTTTTCATACTTTTAGAAATCGCATTAGCTGACACAAGCGCATTTTTGGAATTTACATTAGAATCAGAACTAACATCAAAGATTGCCATGATGCCATCTCCAATGAATTTATCAAGGCGACCGCCATTTTTTTCAATTATCTCGCCACAGACCGCGTAATATTTATTCAGAATGTATACTACGTCATATGGTAGCTTCTTCTCAGATAACTTTGTGAAATCTCTTAGATCAACAAAGAGAACAACAGTTTCTTGTTCTTTACCGGTAAGCGCTCGTGCACTTCTTACAGTTTCAAGCGTGTTTTCTGGGTTTAATAGTGGCTGTACTGAAATATTACTTGTCGGCCTCAATTGACAGGCTAGTCTAACGTTATCGTCAAGCCCCACCCGCTCAATCGCTTTAATTTCGTGTGCACTTGGGGCAGTTAATGTTCCTTCATTAGCAGTAACCTTTACACGACACGTAGTACATCGACCACGCCCACCGCATACCGATTGATGCGGAATTTTGCCCTTGCGACTAGCCTCTAAAACGGACGTGCCTTTAGGAATTGAAACGGTTTCTCCTCCCGGATAAGAAACAATAATTCTTCCGAAAAATCGCGCTCTAACAACATTAAAAATACACACCAAAATTACAAAGAGAACCACTAAAGGATAGTACTTCATAACGAGGGGCTCAACTTGCATGATGATAGGAAATGCCTCTTGTGGAATAAACTTGAAAATAATAGATCCCAGATAGTTTGGAATAGGCATATCCATTTCAAATGATTGAATTTGGGCAATAAAACTCATATTTCTTAACCCTGAAAGCCATCCAAGCACTGCGCCAACAGGAACAATCCAGTAAATAAATCTAAATAGAGAAGGGTATCGTATATAAAAGGTAAACTTATTGTGATGGACAGCTTGCTGCTTCAAATAAGAATCTATACCAATGACTCCATGAACCCAGATAAATATAGTCATCAACGAAAACAGAATAGCGCCTACTATTAAATCACTTGGGGTCTCTGTGTTCATCGCAGCAAAAAATAATGAGTAGGTTTCTTCTCCACCATATATTTTTGTAATTATAAAACTAACAGCGATGTGTTGTAGTAAAAACAAAAGAGCTAAAACGGGAAAGATTATTTGAATCCAGTCTTTGGCTTTCATCTTGAAAGACTTTCGTGTCAATATGGATGAAAATCCTAAAATCATGTGGGCAACAAAAGACCCATATAGAAGAACGAGACCCACAGGGTTTTGCCAAACCGGATGAAAGTAACTGCTTCTAACCGCATCAGCTAAATCTATTGAGAAGACGTTTATAGAATGGTTAAGCAAATGCATGATGACGTAGGCAAATAAAATCGTACCACTAAAAATTCTTATCTTTCTTATTATCGTACTAAAATCTTCTCTAACCACCAGCTTTACTCCTTTAGAGTTTATATATTGAACTAAATATAGACGTATTTCCCATCAAATGACAAAAGTTTTTGTTAACCAATCAGCATTTCGTTATATTCTACACGCAAACTTTTACGGAGTATAGCCTTGGACAAAAAAAATGATACAAATCCTCCTAAAACAGGACCTTTGGCAGGCGTGAAGGTTTTAGACATGTCGAGGATACTAGCTGGCCCCACTTGTACCCAATTATTAGGAGACTATGGGGCAGACGTGATTAAAGTAGAAAAACCGGGGAGTGGAGATGACACAAGAAATTGGGGGCCTCCGTTTATGAAAAATAAAGATGGAGATGACTCTAATGAAAGTGGCTACTTTTTGGCATCAAATCGAAATAAAAGATCACTTAGCCTCGATATATCGAAAGAGGAAAATGTAAAAATCATAAAGACACTTTTGAAAGACTGCGATGTGTTTATAGAAAATTTTAAGGTCGGAAGTCTCAAGAAGTTTGGTTTAGATTATCAGTCGCTTTCTAAAGACTTCCCAAAACTTATTTACTGTTCCATTACAGGGTACGGGCAAAATGGCCCTAATTCCCACAAAGCAGGATATGATTTGATTGCGCAAGGCTATGGAGGATTAATGAGCATAACGGGAAGTCCTAATGAAGAGCCCGTTAAGGTTGGCGTTGCAGTTGCAGATCTTTTATGTGGACTTTATGCATGTACCGCTATTCTTGCTGCCATCAATCATAGAACGAACTCGGGATTAGGGCAAAATATTGATATAGCTTTAGTAGATACTCAAATAGCTTCTCTTGTAAATATGGGCACCAATTATCTCCTTTCAAAAGAAGATCCAGATCGTGTTGGCAACGAGCATGCTAATATCGTGCCTTATCAAGTCTTTGAGGTCTATGATGGGCATCTTAATGTAGCCATAGGAAATGACCAACAATTCAAGAAATTTTGTGAAATTATCAACCGATCAGATTTAAGTGAAAACCAGAAATATGCTACAAATATTATGCGTGTCTCTAACAGGTCTCAGTTGATCCCAATCTTAAAACGGGAACTAAAAAAGCATGAGAAAGACTATTTAGTTGATATGATGGAAAAGATGAAGGTCCCTGGAGGTCCCATAAATAAATTATCGGAAGTTTTTGCTTCAAATCAGGTATCTGCACGTGAGATGAAAATTCAAATGGAGAATAAAAATTCTGGCAAAGGATTTGTTGAATTAATTGGGAACCCGGTGAAATTTAGCGAAACTCCTGTAAGCTACAGGCACCCTCCACCATCTTGCGGAGAACACTCTGATGAAATATTGAATGAAATTATGTCCAAAAAGGATAATAATGAAATCAAATGAAACATTTATGGCTAAGATCAGAACATCGTGAAAACGAAAAAAGGGTTGGTCTAACTCCTCAAGGGGCCACTCAATTAATTAAGAAAGGTATAAAAGTATCTGTTGAGGCGAGCGATACGAGGATCATTTCAACAAAAGACTATAAAGATGCTGGATGCGAAATTGTTTCTGCAGGCTCTTGGGAAAATGCGCCGGAAGATGTAATTATATTTGGGCTTAAGGAACTACCAAATAATGATACTCCGTTGAAACACTCGCATATAATGTTTGGACATGCTTTCAAGGGCCAAGTATCTGGGAAGAAATTACTTAAAAAATTTAAAAGCGGTGGTGGAACCCTATATGATATTGAGTATTTAACGCAAGAGACAGGAAAAAGAGTTGCTGCCTTTGGTTATTGGGCTGGATTTGCAGGAGCTTACGTTTCGCTAAAGGTTTGGATAAGCCAATCAAAAAAGGAAGAGTGCCCCCCTTTATCTGCCTTTGATGACAAACGAAAATTATTAAAAGAGATATCTAACGAAATCAATTCGGTAAAAACTCTTCCATCTGCCATTATAATTGGTTCATTGGGTCGGGTTGGTACAGGCGTATCTGATTTTTGTGAAAATTTGTCTTTAATTGTTAAAAAATGGGATCTAACTGAAACAGTTTCTGGCGGTCCCTTTCATGAAATTCTTAATCACGAAATTTTGTTTAATTGCGTTGTTGCAACACCGAAAACTCCTGTGTTTTTTCAACCTGATTATATTGCATCAAAAAGAAAACTAAGTGTAATTGGTGATATAGCTTGTGATCCTGACAGCGACTATAACCCTATACCCATCTATAGCGCACCGACCACATGGACTAACCCAGGTTTAAAGATAGCCAGTGATCCACCATTGGATGTAATGGCAATCGACAACTTGCCTTCCCTTCTGCCAAAAGAAAGCTCAATTGACTTTGCAGAACAACTTTTCCCTTATTTGTTGGGGTTTGATAAAAAAAACAAAGAGGTTTGGGAAAGATCAAAACAAATATTTAAATCAAAAATGTTGGAGGTATAAAATGGTAGTCCATTGGTGTGGAACAGGGTTATCAGCAATCCCAGGATTAAAAAAACTAATCATGAGTGGCAATAATGTAATTGTTTGGAATAGAACAATTAGTAAAGCAACGAAATCTTTAGCCGGCGTTTCAGCAACAATTCACAAATTCAATATGAATACCTTAGAGGAGAAGTTGGCTCCTGGAGATATAGTTGTATCAATGCTGCCCGGTGAGTGGCATGTTCCTCTTGCTAAATTAGCAATATCCAAAAAAGCACACTTTGTCAGCTCGTCTTACATTTCACCTGAAATGAAAGAATTACATAATTCTGCGCAACAATCTAATGTGGTTTTGATGAACGAGATAGGTTTAGATCCTGGAATAGATCATTTGATGGCCCATAAGCTAATTGAAGATTTCAAGAGCTCGAAGACAATTGATACAAAAACTGAAATATCTTTTCTATCCTATTGTGGAGGCGTACCTAAGGTTCCTAATGACTTTAAATATAAGTTTAGTTGGTCTCCTCTCGGAGTACTAAAGGCTTTAAAGTCTCCATCAAGATCATTAAAGGATTTTAAAATTTTTGATGTCCATCGACCCTGGGATGCTATTACTCATTATACTGCACCCTTAGCCCAACCTGAAGAATTTGAGGTTTATCCAAATAGGGACTCAATTCCGTTTATGCAGCAATATAAATTTGATCCTGACTGGACAGTAAAGCAATTTGTTCGGGGCACTTTGAGATTAAACGGATGGGCGGAGGCTTGGTCAGAAATTTTTAAGGAAATCGAAACTTTAAATGGAGAAACAGGGGAAAAACGACTTGTAGAGATGTCAGAAGTCTTTTGGCGAGATAACGCATATGTTGAAAATGAACCTGATAGAGTTATTCTCTGTGTTGAGCTTAAAGCAGAAAAAGGTTCGGGAGTTGTCTGGCATAAAACATTTAAGATGGATGCTTGGGGAGATCATCGAGGAACAGCAATGGCAAGATTAGTTTCAAATCCTGTTTTTTTTGCTGTTGAGGCAATTGCTAATAAACAGATAGAGTTCGGAGTGAATGCCGCGGCTAGCGACCCTGTCATTGTAGATAAATGGCTTAAAAATATAAAAGAGTTAGCACAAGAATTTGATGTTATTGATCATTTATCTTAAAAATACACTTCTAAGATTTATTTTTTGATCTGTTGGTGATTTGAAATCATTTTTGTATTCAAGCTCATATATTGAGCCTTATAACTTTCATAGATCTATAAACACCAAAAGTAAAATAGTCCGTTTTGATAATTTCTGGTATAAATAAGTACAAATATAGATTTTTGTAATTAATGAGACAAACAATGCTAAATGTAGCAGAAAGTTTTTTTTGGCCCTGTGATGAAGGAAAAGGCTGGGATGCCTGTAAGGAATATTGTCATCCCGATGCTACTTTCAAAACGGATGCTGACACCCTAATTCATCTCGATAAGCTAGAGGATTACGTTGAATGGATGAAAGATGCCCACTCTATGTTAGCAAATACTAAATTCGAAATTAAGTCCATTGCGGAGGATACAAAACGTGGGATGGTTTTGCTGTATGCGATTATTTATGCAGACAATATTTTGGCAGAAGAGCCACAGCCAATTGAAACAGATTATGTTTATGCAATGACAATTGCAGATAATAAGATTAAACATATTACGAAGATTTGGTATTTAAACATTTAAATATTTAGTTTAAAATTCGACTAGCGTGTTTCCTTTGTTATAGGCCATTAATGAAAAATCAGGGCAACTATATAAATTATTCAGAGCTTCATTTTACCAGTGAGGCGGAACGCGAAAAATATCTGAAATTGTCTAAAGACTATTGGACTGATGACGTATTTATTTCACTCAGGCAAAAAGGGCTTTTAAGAAAATCTATTACAAAAATTTGGAACGTTGATGGACAAGCAAAATTAGGCCTTTTATTTGAATATTGTGATAAAAATGCCTTTGAGCGGTGTGAGATGGAAATTAGGGATTTGACCAATAAACATGCATTTAAATTTTCTATGAGCGTGCGCACACTACGCGGAATTGAACTACAGGAATGGACATCCGAGACAGCAAGGCAAGTTATGTATGAAGAGCATTAAATATAGCTAAAAAGAGGTTTTTCAAAATTTAAAAAAATTGACATTTCACAATGAAAAAATATCTTTTGTCATGGGGGTAGATTAATTCATGTCAGAGAACGGCTTTTTACTAATAGCGGACATAAGTGGCTATACCGAATTTATAAAACTACATAATTTAGCAAAGAAACCAGTATTTGGTGCTGCGTTGGCAAAGAATTTTGAGTCCCATGCCTCAACAATTGTCGCAGATCTTTTAGAAACAGTTATAGATGTAGTTGAGCCTAACTTGAGGTTAAATAAACTTGAAGGTGATGCCGCTTTTTTCTTCAGTAGTGAAAAAGTTGGCTCAACATCAGGAGATCTTATTTTTGAGGTTATGGCAAAAGCTAATACGGCATTTAACAAAAAGCTATCCGATTTGGCTTTTGTACAAGCATGTGGTTGTGAGCCATGCACACAATCAAAAAACTTAAGGTTAAAAATCTGTGCACACAAAGGAAACTTTTCTTTAAATACAATAAGAAATTTTGAAGAACTCTCTGGGGAAGATGTTATTTTGACACACCGCATGCTCAAGAATGATATAGATAGCTCGGAGTATTGGCTAGTAACTGACGCTTTTCATAAAACACTATCCTCAAAAAATAAGAAAAAATTTACCAAGATAACACAAAATTTAGAAAGCTTTGATAAGGTAAAGCTTAACTTTTTTGAACTTGGCTCCCCTATACCTCGCAATGAAAAGGTCGAAAAACAATCTCGAGCATATAACTGGATACTGCAGGCAGGATACTTTGCTTCTGCAATGTTTAAGAAAAAAAGAGCAAGGTAAAATAGTTTTTATAGGTTCAAAATATGAAGACAAATAAACACTCAATTTGGGACTTTGTCTCCATTAACCAGAAAAGGTTTCAAGCGCTAGCTAATAAGGTTTGGTCTACTCCCGAAACTTGTTACACCGAGCAGCTCTCTATGAGAGCTCATGTTGAAGAATTAAAATATCATGAGTTTTCTGTAAAAACAGGCATAGCTAACATTCCAACTGCTGTTTTAGGGGAGTATGGAAAAAGCGGTCCTACAATAGCATTTCTAGGGGAATATGATGCATTAGCAGGCTTAAGCCAAAAAGCAGATCAGTTCCGTCAAGTGCCCATAAAGAAAGGTGGGAATGGACATGGTTGTGGTCATAATCTTTTGGGATCAGCATCCATGCAAGCGGCGGTCGCTCTAAGGGACTGGTTAAAAGACTCAAATTTACCTGGTGTTGTTAGATATTATGGCTGCCCTGCAGAAGAAGGAGGCGCCGCAAAAACATTTATGGTTCGTGAGAAAGTGTTTGAAGATGTTGACGCAGCAATTACGTGGCACCCTGGTTGTTTACCAGGGATTGTTAAAGGATCCAGTCTAGCAAACTGTCGTGTAGACTTCACATTTGAAGGCAAAGCTAGTCATGCAGCTGTTTCCCCTCACCTTGGGCGCTCAGCTTTGGATGCTGTGGAATTAATGAACGTTGGTGTTAACTATATGAGAGAACATATGCCTGATAAAGCTCGCATTCACTACGCTATGATTGATGGTGGGGGCATTTCTCCTAACGTGGTCCAAGCAAAAGCAAAAGTCAGATATGTTGTACGAGATGAAACTACACCTAAAATGATGGAATTACTTGAAAGAGTAAAAGAAATAGCAAAAGGTGCAGCTCTTATGACTCAAACAAAAGTCAAGACCAAGATATTAGCTGGTGTCTCTAATCTAGTTTATAACGAAACACTTGGGAATATTATGCAATGTAACTTAGACCAATTAGGTGCTCCAGAATTTAGTAAAGAAGAGTTTTTGTATGCGAAGAAGTATCAAGACACATTGACTAGAAAAGATATAGAAAGTGCTTATTCTCACGCCGGCATAGATCTAGTTGAGGGACAAGTTTTGGCAGAAACAGTGGTAACAGGTGATGTGAAGCCAGTCGACATGGGTGGTTCTACAGACGTAGCTGATGTTAGCTGGGTTGTTCCCACGGTGTCACTTTGGGGAGCAAACTATGCAATTGGTACACCTTTCCATTCATGGCAAATGACAGCGCAAGGCAAATCATCTATAGCCATTAAAGGAATGACCCACGCCGCAATGGTAATGGCGGCTACAGGCTCTGATTTAATATTAAATAAAACGATTCTTGATGATGCTTGGAGCGAGCATAATAAAACAATTGAAAGACAAGGCTACATGTTACCTATTTCGCTTTCCGCATCACCCCCAATCAAGGATATGGCTCCCTAAAAAAATACACAAGTTTTCATTTTGAACTTCTTTTAAATTATAATATCATTACTCGTTAAATAATTGTGGAGAAAATATGCCAGAAATAGATATTGCTTACTTGCCTATAGTTGGTCGCGGAGAACAAATTAATATTGTATGCGCAATGCATGGCATTAAAGTAAACCTTAAAATGTCAAAGCCCATGGGTGAAGATTTCGATAAAGACAGTGAAGCACCTTTTGGAACAGTGCCGTGGATGAAGGACCATTCCAACGGTCTAGAGCTTAATGACTCTATGGCTATCGTTCAGTATTTAGTAACAAAATATGAAGGGCCATTAACACCAAAGTCACCTGATCAGGCTGCAATTATAGGAAATTACTGGGCTTGGTGCCAAGATTATTATTCTTTTGTACTATCGCCCTTTCATGACATCATAACTGGGCATAATGAACCGTTTTGGCGAAATTTAAGGCTTACTGATACTCTTGCCGAAGGAGGTAAAGAAACAGGAATCAAAAACTTAACTGAACTTCACGGCAAAAGAGCAGAAAGACTTGAGCAAGACCTAAAGAAATCGTCTTCAGGCCCATTTCTCACAGGGGGAGACTGTTCATACGCAGATATATTTTTGTATACTTGCGTTCGGACAACGCAAAAAACAGGAGGCTTTGGGATACTTAGGGAAGTTTGTGGAGATGATCCTTTTCAAGCATATCCTAAAATTTTGGAAGTATGTAATGCAGTTGAAAAAATTGAAAAAGTTAAGGAAACTGTGGGAAGTAAATTTTCTGACTGTCCAATCTAGTAAAGAAAAGACTAAAGCATAATATAGATGTCATGAAAATTTCATTGATTGAGAGCTATCAAGTTCAAGACGTAAGGCACTATGAACTGGATGAAACTAAAATTGAAGCTGATTTTGGTTCAACCAAAAATTTTCAAGACACGCTTTTTTGTTCGGAGTGGAGTGAAGACACGCATTTTTTAAATCTGTTACATAAGTACGGAAAAGAAGTAAATTTTAAACAAAATCAGCAACAGTGGAGTGATTTCTCAATTCAAGAAGGACATATAAAAACAGATGGTAAGGGTAATAAAGTTAAAGAAGATGGGACTTCCGAAAAATTATAAAAAATTGACACTGCCAAATTTACCAAAAAATACCATAACTTCTGTTTTTCTATAAATAATAATGATTAGTTCTCTTTCAGGACTTGCTCCCTTTCCTCTTTTAATTCTACTGGGTATGTTTTTAGGTGTATTCAAGATTTTCGGTCTTGAAAATGCTCGAACATTTAACCTGTTTATTTTTTATGTTGCCATTCCTTGCGTAATCTTTGAAGCAGTTACTAAAAGCAATCAGGAGAATATAAACTTTGGTCTTTTAGCGTCGTATTTTGTAATGCAAACGATAGCTGGTTTACTAGCTTTTTACATAACACATAAATTTTTCTTAGAACCAAAACTGAAGCAATCATTTGGGGTCTCTCTGTTGCCCTATCAAATCATGTGTTGATTATATTACCTCTTGCACAGATTTTTTTTGATGACAGTATATCACTCCATGTTTCTAGCATAATCGTAATGGACTCCGTAATACTTATATCTATTGTGACGCTTGGCCTTGAATATGTAAGTAAAATCAAAATTGATTTACGAAAATATTCTCAAGATTTATTAAAAAACCCTCTGGTAATAGCAGTACTGGTGTCTGTTATTGTAAAGTCTTCGGGAATAAATTTAAATGATAGTATTGCTGAAACTATTTCATCTAAGCTTGCCCAGACTACGATGCCGATAGGTTTGATATCAATGGGGATAATTTTATCGCATTATTTAAACAGAGTATTAACAAGCCTCACCATTACTATTTCTTTTCTTAAGTTACTTTTTGCGCCCTTAGCATTATTAATAATAACCGGTTTTTTCTACCAATTTAATTATCCAAACAATTTTTTAGGAACATTTTTAGTATCACTTG
>CACJWR010000033.1 GCA_902596985.1 uncultured Alphaproteobacteria bacterium | reverse complement strand
CCCACATTGTGAAAATACAAAAATTTGGCCATATTGTTTATCGGCGGCAGGATTAGGTCTTCAACTTTATGATGCAATTTTTCAAAAAAATACACACTCTGTTTATCCAGAATGGGTAGAACATACGAAAGATAAGTATTACGGCTTTGATAGTTCAGGAGCACTAGAATGGACACCAATCTATTATGACCCATTAATAGATCATATTCATGCAGCTGGACCATCTAATGGATTGACGATAGCCTTTTATATGATGCCTCAAGATCCAATTTTTGCGGAGTTTTTATATCGAACAGCGGTTAAAAAACTTGGTTGGGACAATATCAACAAAGAAATAAAAATGAAGCCTGAACCACGATTTATGGCTCTTGGGTTAGCCTGTGCAAAGGAATTTGGGGATACAATAGTAGAAATGCGTTTGAGAGCTTTTGCTGAAGAACACTTTGAGCCACGATGGTTTGGGGAGAATAATATAAACTTTGGTTATTGGTTTAATTTGAATGAAAAATGGCCAAGAGGACAATGGGCTGCACTGGCTATGATGGCTGAAGTTGGGAAATCAGGTGCATGGTCAAACCTATTTAGAAACCCTAATCTAGAAAAATTCGATGCTCCATCGCTTGAAGGCGTTGACTTTCCAAATATTTTGGTCGAGCAGGCATTCAACGACCCTAATAGCCAAACATTACATATAAAACTTAAAGTAGCAAATAAAAGTAAGGAGAATAGTCCCTCTAAGATATTTATAAAAAAGATACCAGACTTATCTGCTGTTAAGGTCAAAAGGGATGGATATCTCTACGATATGTGGAAAGCAACTGGAAAAAGCTCAGTTGAAATTGATATTTCTTTATCTGATATGAAACTTGAAATTTATACTGGATGGTCTGGTGCGAAGAAAAGAGGTGAATTCAACAAGGTTATTAAAAAATATAATGGCAATTTATTTAATTCGGGGGGCGACTCTTTTTTGGCGGAATTCGTTAGCGCTGTAGATGCGGTGGAGTGCGCTGTCGAGTTTCAAAAAAAGATAAAAACTAGTAATTTATCATCATCTAAAAAGATTGCGCTGGAATTTCGTATTGGTATCAATACGGGAGACGTAATAAAGGAAAAAGGAAATTTATTGGGTGAAGGGGTAAATATAGCGGCCCGACTAGAAGCATTAGCATTAGCAGGTGGAATCTCAGTATCAAAGAGTGTTTTTGATTATGTGAAAGGTAAAACAAAACATAAATTCAATGATCTTGGTATTCAAAAAGTAAAACAAAACGAATTCCATGCTTTTGATATTGTGTTAGATCCTTCCCAAAAAAGATCTCTGAAGCCTAAGCGGTCAAAAAGTCTCATAAGGATTCTAGCTGTAGGCATTTTAGTTTTAGCTATAGGTGTGTTTTCCTTTTATTTAAATGACACGACGGAAATAAAGAATGCTGAACAAATTATTGCCGAGTCTGATCGACCAATGGTTTTAGTAATGCCATTTGAAAATAGATCAGGAAATAAATCAGACGACCAGCTCAGTAGTGGGATGACCGATATAATTATCTCTTCATTAGCCAGTCATCCAAGACTTTTAGTGCAATCAAGCAGCACTAGTAATTTCATAAAGAAAAAAGGTATGTCTGATAAAGAAATAAAGAATGAATATTATGTGAACTATATCTTAAGAGGATACAACCAAGTTTCAGGAGAAAAAATTAGAACTACGGTAGAGCTTTCAGATGTTGTAAAGAATAAGATAGTCTGGACAAACAAGTTTGACTTTAAATTAAATGATATATTTGAAATTCAAGATATAATTTCTGAAAAAGTACTAGAAAAACTTCAAATTAAACTAACCTTAGGAACTTCCTTTGATGACGATAGAAAATATTTTAAGAATCCTGAAAATTGGCAACGATTTTTAAAAGCAAATTCTCTATGGCTTTCGATGTCACCAGACGGAGTAAAAGAGGCAGGAAATCTATTTGATGCTATTTTTGAAACAGAACCAAATAACCCCGTTGTTCTCTCTATGTATGCTTGGTATTTTACTGCTCAAGCAAATGTAGGGCTACGTGATTGGAATGTTGGCGAAGATATGATAGAGACTGCTAGGAAAGCAGTTCAATACGGTCCAGATTTATCAGATGCTAACAGTCTTTTAGCAGGACTTATGGCAAAAAACCCAAAAGAGTTTCCGGAGTACACCGAAGACGAGTTGTTTGTTGCTGCAAGAACGTTTGCAAAAAAAGCATCTGATTTAAATCCAAAAAGTATTATCAGTATTTTGTCTGCTGCAAATTCTCTTTTTATAGTAGGCCTGCATGATCAGGCGATTGAAAATTATGAAAAAGCTTTAAAAGTTGCTCCTCATCCACCAGGAAATGTAAAGTTAAACTATGCTTTAGCTCTTACATATCTGAAAGAGTATAACAAAGCCTACAAGTTGGCGTCTGAATTATCTGAAAATGAACAATACTTTGGAGGGTCACAAATGGGCGCTCTTGGAATTAGAGCCTTCATAGATATGGAAGAGGGCAGGTCAAATGATGCTAAGAAAGTAGCCAAAAGGATATTAGAAATCGATGGTAGTATTAAATTTAAAAAATTAAGAAGAGCCATGAAAACTTTTATAATTATGGATAAATCATTTATCAAAAAGCTTGCTAGCACTTTAGAAAAGGCAGGCATCTCTTCTTAAACAAACTAGTTCATTCTTTTCGCATTTAATTGGCACTCAATGCTTGCTTATATATAAAATTTGCATGAAAATCGTTCACAAAGAAAACTTTAGTATTTATAAATGGAAAACGAGCTTTCAATTAATAAAAGATATGTTAAGGGTCTACGGCTAGCCTCGGTAACCTTATTTGGCTTGTACCTAATTGGTTTTTTAAATATAACTTTTGTTCCTGGCATAGAAATAGTATTTGTAAAGCAGATGGCTACCATCCTTATGGTAACCGGTTTTATTATATTTGGTGCAATAGCAACGCTTATTGGGAACGAAAATTATAAAATTTGTTTGTTTTTTGCAGTAGCGATGCAAATCGCTTTTCCTCTAGTTTTTGGAGCGCTCATAAATTATGAATTTTCAATGATAAATGCTAATGAACTTTTTGGGGGCAGGTTGATGGATTATGCATTTATCGGTGCTGCAGGACCAATGGTTGTGTCTGTTTTATTTGCAAGATTTTATCTTTCAATATTTTTTGTCGTTTACAATTTTCTTCTCGCACTTTTTCAGGCTTACAATACGATAGCAATTGAAAGCACCTTTTTTTCTTTTGATTACAGTGAGATATCAACAAATATTAATGCAATTAATGGGGGGATTTTTTCTCAAAATATAACCTATTTGTTGGTCGTTGCAGTCGGTCTGATTACATTAGCATGGGTTATCGAAAGTAATCTAAGAGAGGCAACCCTGCAGGAAAGGTCAAATAATATATTAGGTAGATATTTTTCACCCGAAGTAAGAGATGAGATTGAAAAAAATAAACTTGATTTCAATCAAAATTCTGAGAAAGAACAAAACATCGCAGTAATGTTTACTGATATATCCGACTTCACAAAGCTATCTGAAGGTTTAGATCCTAAGGACGTGCTCAAGCTACTGTCAGAGTATCAAACTAAAATGGTTGCTGCCGTTTTTCAAAACGGTGGCTCCGTAGATAAGTTTATTGGTGATAGTGTGATGGCGACTTTTGGCACGCCGGTTTCTAGAGGAAATGATGCACAAAATGCACTTAATTGCATAAGGCAAATGCAGATTTCAATGCGAGAATGGGAGAAAGAACGTTCAGATAAAGATTTGCCTGTTATAAAACATAGAGTGGGGGTGCATTATGGTTCATGCTTTGTTGGAAACGTAGGGAGTGAAGATCGTGTTGAATTTACTGTTATTGGAGATACCGTAAATGTAGCTAGTAGAATTTGTGAGGCATGTAAAGAGGTGAAATCCGATATACTAATATCTGACGAAGTTAAATTGCGACTTAGCGAAAATTTACCTACGGAAGAAGTAAAGAATTTTGAGGTTCGGGGAAGAGATAAAAAAATAACACTTCATAAGTTAACTGTATAAGTCAGACTTTCTTAAAAAAGTAAATTTGACCTTCTAAATAGATTAAAGGCTTATAATTAAAGATAGATTTTTTTTAACTAAACTTTTAATTAATAATATTTTAATAGTGTCAAAGCTACTTCAGGCATTTTTTTTCTGAACCTTTGTCAAAATCCATATAAACAACGCCCCAAATATAAAACACATCAACATAAAAATTAATCGATGCTCAAAAGGCATATCATTCATAAAGGGGTAGGGTAGGCCGGCAGTTATTTTACCAACTGGAAAATCACTATTCGGTTGAACAAAAATCTCTAGCCAACCGAAATATCCAAAGTTTATAAAAAAAGCAAATGCTGTAATTCTATAGAAATCAGTAAATGCCTTCTTTAAAATAAATGCATCAAAAAATAAAAGTGCTGGTCCAGCAAAATGCAAATAGATTTCACGAGAAAAGTTTAGTCTTTCTCCTGCATAATTAACCAAAGTTGGATCAATAAAAAAGAGTCCCCAATATAGTACAATTGTAAAGAAGCCCATCAAAGCTGATATAGCAATAAATGGTGTCGCTCTATCAAATATTTTAAAACTAGAAGATAGAGTTAAAAAGATCAAAGCAACAAAATTCGCTATCAGTGACCACAAAGTAAAAAATCGTAACTGCTTTCCAAATCCGGTCTCCAAAAAAACTTTAGACCCCGAAAAGAAAAAGATATCTAGCACAAAAAAAAGGGCTAAAGATAAACAAGTAATTCTAAAGAGAGTTACAAGCATATGGACTTTCCATTCTCTTTTAAAGAGTTAATAACCGCATCGCATACAATTTTACTTTTTTATTTTAATAGCAAAATAACATATAGAACTATCTTATGATTTGCAATTCTCAACAATAGAGAATTAATATAATGATAGGATACGCAAAGACTATTTTAAGCTTACAAATAATTTTTGAGAATATTTAGTTATGGATCGAGCAAAAACTGTTCTTTATTTTGGGTATGGGTCAAATATGTCAACTCAGTATCTCATAAAAAGAAGAAAAATTATTCCTCATGAGAGCAAAGTTGGGGTTTTAAAAGATTACCAATTAATAATGAATATGGGTGGCCCAAATTTTCTGGAGCCCTCCTTTGCAAATATAAGAAATTGTAAAGGTGTAAAAGTTGAGGGTGTAATACATAGAATTGATAAAGAAGATTTGCAAAAGATAGTGAATACTGAGGGAGAAGATTATAAGTTAGTGAAATTATCAGTTTATGTAGAAGGCTTAAGAAAAACAGCATATACGCTTATATATAAAACAGACGAAGCTAAAGATATTCCTCCATCCAAAAGATACTTAAAAATTTTAATAAGCGCCGCTAAAGAAAACAATTTATCACAGAAATATATAGATAGTTTAGAGCGAAGGCCTAGTGTTTATTATCCGATTTTATCCGAGATTTTTTCTTTAAGAGTATATTTATGGGTTTGGTTGAGGACCTAAATTTGGCTCATAACACATAAGTACATTAATATAAATATAGCTCACTCATATAAATTTGGAATAATAAAATATTTTTTAAAAAGTACAGATAAATATAATAAATTTATCAGGTAATAAAAACAAAAAAGGTTTAAAAATGACAGTAGAAATAGCTAAAACAGATGATGTCTGGACAATTATACACAATCGTCCTGAGGCACGGAATGCGATGGATCCAGAATCAGCTGATGCTTTGGTAGAAGCATTTAATGAATTCAATAATAGTGATGCAAAAGTTGGAGTTTTTTATGGAGAGGGAGGAGCATTTTGTGCTGGTTGGGATCTCAAGTATGCTCATACCTTGGGTGAAAGTAGAGAAGAGCTTCACAAGCTAGATTTCCCTATAGGGTCTTCTGAGCCGCCGAGAGGTCCATTAGGGCCATCTAGAATGGAACTGAATAAACCTTTAATCGGTGCTATAGAGGGTCCTGCAGTAGCTGGGGGAATGGAGCTCGCGCTTTGGTGCGATATAAGAATTATGGCAGAGGACGCTTATTTTGGAGTTTATTGTCGCCGTTGGGGTATACCACTGCTTGATGGAGGTACAGTTCGTCTTCCGAGACTTGTTGGTCAAGGGAAAGCACTTGAGATTGCGATGACTGGTCGGAAAGTAACAGCTCAAGAAGCATATCAAATAGGATTATGCGAGAAAATTGTGAATACTGGAAGTACTCGTCAAGAGGCAGAGGCCATGGCACGTGAAATAGCTCGATTTCCTCAGGCAGCAGTATTGGCTGATCGTAGGTCTATAATCGAGACACGGGGACTGACTATCCGAGAGGGTTTGAAGTTGGAATGGATGAATGGAGTAGACGCTAATCCCAAGGAAGGTCTAGCGGGATTAGAGAGGTTCTCAACCGGTGCGGGTCGGCATGGTGATTTCGAGAATATTTAATATTCAATATGTAATCGGAAGTGAAAATCTAACAATTAATGATTTGATCAGCTTATCTCTCTATTTTTTAGGACTCTAAAAAGATGAAATCAAGTAAAAATTCAGGATAAAAAAATGGATATTAATGCTTTTGAAATATATTTTTCAGATGTTGAAATACAAAACATAAAAACCAAGGTAGCATCCTTCCCATGGCATGAAATGCCTAAAGATGGAGGCTGGTCTTTCGGAACAAATATTGATTATATGAAAAATTTAGCTGACTATTGGACAAAGGAATATGACTGGAAATCTCAAGAAGCCAGATTAAACCAATTTCCTAATTACAAAACAAAAGTAGATGATCTTGATATTCATTTCATAATTAAAAAATCTTCTTCTCCAAAGGCTATTCCGTTGATTTTAATTCATGGATGGCCCGGTTCAATAGTTGAATTTCTTGAAATCATTGATCCACTTTGTGAACCAGAAAAATATGGTAATAATAATGAAGTTTGCTTTGATATCATTGCGCCCTCTATTCCAGGTTTTGCATTTTCTGGGAAACCAGAGAATCCTATTGGACCAAGAAAAATTGCTAGCATTTTTAATAAACTTATGACTGAAAAGCTTGGTTATAAAAAATATGTTGCTCAAGGAGGTGATTGGGGGAGTGCAATTTCCACGTGGCTTGGGTTCGATCACTCGAAGAATTGTAAAGGTATTCATATTAACATGCTCCCCGCAAGACATATAGATGGGCCAAAAACAGAGGAAGAAAAAAGTTGGGATAGGCAATTTAGTAAAGATTACGTCTCTCAGAGCGGATATTTTGCCATACAAAGCACAAAGCCTCAAACACTTAGTTACGCTATGATGGATAGTCCTGTAGGTGTAGCTGCATGGATAATAGAAAAATTTTATTATTGGTCCGATTTAGAGGATAGAAGTATAGAACTGACATACCAAAAAGACGTTTTATTAACTAATATTATGATCTATATCCTAACGAAATCATTTAATACATCATCCTGGATTTATTATGGCAGAGCCAAAGAAGGGGGACGAATACTCTCTCAGGATGGAAGAAGGGTAGAGGTTCCAACTGGATGCGCTGTTTATCCAAAAGAGTTTTTAACATGGCCTCCTAAGTCATATGTTGAAAGGCTTTTTAACTTGGTTCATTGGACTGAAATGGATAAAGGCGGTCACTTTGCCGCTCTAGAGCAACCATCTTCCTTAATAAAAGACATACAAGACTTCTATAAAAAGGTTGTCATTTAAATAGGGTGAATAGAATAAGTTGTGTAAAGAAATTTTTTTTTCTAATAAGATTAGCTTTTAAAAAAGAGAATAAGACATTGTTGCTTTACTAATTTGGCGCATAATATATATTATGTTATTTTTTTAACTTTAATAATTTATGAAAAATCCAAATAAAAACAAATATTTACACAGTTAATATTTAATTTGATTTTGATATCATTTCAGAAACAAGCTTTTCTAGCCTATCTATCCTTAATTCGAGTGAATTTCTTTTACTTTTTATTAGAGATATCTTGCTCTCATCTTTTGCTATTTTTTTCGTTTTTAGATCACGAATAATTGAAAACACTTTGATTTCCCTATTAATACCTTTCATAGTAATTGAGTTCAATTCATCTACTTCAACTAAATCTTGTGCATGAGCATAGCTTTCATAGGACATTAATATCCCATCACTAGGCGCGGCAGCCTCTAATCTTTGGGCTATATTTACCTCTCCACCAATAATTGTATAAGTCAACCTCTGTTCACTACCAAAATTTCCGACATTACAATAACCGGTATTAATTCCCATTCTAATTTGGAATGGCTCATAAAAGCCCTCGTTTCTCCATTTACTTTGGAGGCTTTTTATTTTTCTTTGCATATTTAAAGCCATTTTTATACATGCTCTTGCATCCTCTCTTTCTCCTTTGCTTTCTGGGTCACCAAAAAATACCATCATCGCATCACCAATATATTTATCTATCGTTGCTCCATAAGTAAGCGCTATGTCAGTCATTTCAGAGAAATACTCATTTAGATATTTAGTTAAATCTTCCGGTTGTAAACCTTCCGATGAAGATGTGAAGTTCTTTATATCGCTAAAAAAAATAGTTAGTTTTTTTCTTTTGGTTGCGATTCCAGTATCAAATTGGCCAGAAAACAGCGCATTATGAATTTGAGGTGGTAAATACTTACCTAGTTTTGAAGACAGTTTTTCTGTATCCTCTTTTTGCTTTTGAACGAGATTTTTTTGCTGTTCTGCTTCCTCTAATACCCTTCTCAAAAGTAGTTGATTTGCATCAAACCTGATTTCAGCTAAATGTTCTTTATGGTTCCTTGTTTTTTGTAGTTGATTAAAAGTTATTGTATATTGGTATCTGCTGAAACCATTATCCATGTCCTCACTATTTTCTTCATCGATAGCCATTTTAATGTCGAAGAGTTCTGAAAACATACTTATCAAAAAAACAGAATAGTTGGCTTCAAAAAAATTGTTATTTGCAACTACTTGAGAGCTTATTACTGGCACATCGTATTCACCTGGACCTATCTTTATAAAATTTAATTTAGATCGCACTTTATCATTATGCATTTGCCCAAGGTAATCATTTGTTATTTTTTCCCAAGCTGGAAGAGTTTGATCTAAAATCTCGAGGTTTTTAGAGAAATTAGAGTGATCTAAAAGCTCTTTTTTATATTTTATCCTGAAATCGTGTATAAATTTGCCAATTGAAGGTACTATTGAAAGCATTAAAAAACCTTGTTCAAGCCCAATAGCATAAAGTGCTTCTTTCCCGAAACGGGTTCTTATCTCCTCAAAAATTCTTGCTCTTAGATGACTGGGATACTCTTTATCATTATCAATTTGAGTAATTCCGTGCTCTTTAAGAACCCTTTCTCCCAAAGACCCTAATCCAGCAAGAACTTTTATTGTGGAAGCTAGCGCGGCTCCTGGTATCTTCATTTCATTAATTGTTTTGATGGCGGATGTGCTCATTTTATCCGATCCAAAATCTCTTCAATTTTGGTTTCCAGAGCATCCAGCCTATCCGCTATCCTTTCTGGAACATTCTTTATTTTATGAGAAGATTCTTTTATATTATTTCCATGTCTAATTTTATTTAAAACCGAAAATACTTTAATTTCTCTTTTTACTCCTTTCATCGAAATACTGTTTAGTTGTTCTACTTCTATCAAGTCCTGAGCGTGTGCGTATGTTTCATAAGACATCAATATCCCTCCTGGCTGTGCTGATGCCTCTAAGCGTTGAGCAACATTTACTTCACTACCAATAATTGTATAAGTAAGCCGTTGGTCGCTTCCAAAATTACCTACGTTACAATAACCAGTATTCATGCCCATCCTAATCACGAATGGATCTGCAAAACCTTGTCTTTGCCATTTAGCTTGCAAATCAGATATCCTGTCGCGCATTTTCAATGCCATTTTAACGCATGCTCTTGCATCTTCTTGTTCCCCCTTACTATCTGGGTCACCAAAAAATACCATCATTGCGTCACCTATATATTTATCAATTGTTGCACCGTGATCGAGCGCAATATCAGTCATCTCTGAAAAATATTCATTAAGATACCTTGTTAGATCCTCCGGTTGGAGACCCTCCGAGGTAGATGTAAAATTTGAGATATCACTAAAAAAAATCGTTAATTTACGTCTTTTTGTAGTAATTCCAGTATCAAACTCACCAGAAAAAATTGCTTCGTGGACTTGCGGAGGAAGGTATTTAGCCAAATTTACAGATAACCTTTCGGTTTCCTCTTTTTTTCGTTCAGCATCCTCTAAAACAGCTTTCATGAGACCTTCATGCGCTTTAAGTCTTGTATTTGCGATTATTTCTTTCTGATCCCTTAAAGTCTCATTTGGTAAAAATTTTAGGATAAAAGCTCCACTTGACCAACCATCATCAATATCCTCACTTTTTTCATCAAGTTTATAATCAATATTGAACAAATCGCCAAAAAGGTTAATAAGAAAAATGTGATAATTTCCAATTCCAAATTTCCAATTTTTCAATGGCTGAGCGAGAACAAATGCCATTTCCCATGTATCTTCTGATATACGTTTGAAACCTATATCACCTTTTAGCTTATTGCTGCGAAATTGCCCCATATAATCATTTGTAATTTTTTGTAGCCCAGGCAAAGTTTCATCTATAAAATTGAAATTTCTAGTTCTATTGTTTGAAGACACCGATCTCATCGAGTATGTTTTTCTAGAATTATCTATGTACTTACCAAAATCAGGTAGCATAGATAACATTAAAAGCCCCTGCTCTACGCCAATTGCATATAATGCGTCAGTACCAAATCTACTTCTTACCTCCTCAAATATTTTTAGTCTAATGGAACTCGGGTAATTTTTTTTTGGATCAATCTCACTTATTCCATTTTGCTTTAAAACTTTCTCACCAAGTGGACCAAGCCCCGCTAGTACTTTAATTGTTGACGCAAGCGAAGCACCAGGAATTGTAGCTTTAATTTCATTAGACATATCTTATTACCCTAAGTTTTATATAGATATTATAGACTACTCTTACTTTCGAGCCTATTTAATTTGATTTAATCACGTTTTTTCGTAATCTATTAGTTAAAGCTTGGGAGATATAATGGGAAAAAAACATTTCATTTGTACGCATACTTGGTTAAATGAGGATGCAAAAAAAAAAGGTACTGAATTCACTTCTAATATGACTGAGAAAGAATTTTTTGACTCAGTCAAAACTGACAAGGCTGAGACACTAGCTCATTGGATGGGAAAAGAAGATTTCTTTTTCTGTCATTGGTATGCTGATAGTGCAGATGATATTATGGACGCGCTTGATAAAGGGGGGTATCACGAACTAATGATAACTATGCCTTCTGAGATGCAGCGTTTTGTTACAGCTGACAATATTAAAGATCAAAAGCTTATAAACCCTGAAGAATAACTCAGTTTCAATATCAGCTGTATCTATTATCTATGAATTCCAAAAACTTTGGTCTTATGTGCGATCGCCAAGCCTTACCACTAAAAATACCATAGTGACCAGCTTTTTTCTGAAGATGGTACCGTTTCATATTTTTTGGTAAATTTTTCAATAAATTTAATGCCGCCTTGCACTGCCCCGGAGCAGAAATGTCATCATTGGCTCCCTCAATAACGAACGTGGGGATTGTTTTAATTGCTTCGAAATCGACTCTTTTTCCTTCTAAATGGAATTCATTTTTTGCTATTTCCCGATTTTTGAATATTCTTTCAACTGTAGAAAGGTAAAATTCAGCTGTCATGTCCATTACTGCCAAGTACTCATCATAAAATTTATTATGTCTATCATGTTCAAATGCTCTGCCGGAAGCTTCTCTTTCAATTTGGTCTAAAAACGCTTTGTTATGCGTTTCTTGATTCATTGCCATAAAAGATGCTAGCTGAATTGCTCCAGGATAAACCTCACGTCCCACCCCCTTATATTTCAATCCTACTGGCATAGTTACAATAGATTCAAGAGTATCCATAGAGGCTCGATGTCCAAAATCAGTCACTTCCGTAGGATTTGCGTCTGGATCAACGGGCCCACCAATGAGCGTTAAAGACGCTGGGTTCGCTTTCGGACATATCGAAGATGTAACCGCTGCTGCAGCCAAAGCTAAGGGTACAGGCTGACAAACGGCTATCACATTTAGCTTTGGAGACAAATCTTCGTAAAAACGAATTAGATATTTTGTAAAATCTTCTATATCAAATTTACCATCGGAAAATGGCACATCTCTAGCATTTTTCCAATCAGTTATGTAAACGTCACAATTAGGAAGCAGAGAAATAACTGTATTTCTTGTCAATGTCGCATAATGACCGGACATCGGTGCTATAATTAAAACTTTCCTTTGAACCTTTTTAGGACTCGTGCTTTGGAATTTTACTAAATCGCAAAAAGGAAGTGACTTTATGGTTTCTAAGCTTACAAGATACTCAATTCCATCTGATACTACCGAGTCAATTCCCCAGTCTGGTTTTGTAATTATTCTAGATAAGCTATGTTCTGTTACCTTCCCCCAAGCTGACAACGTGGAGGGAATAGGCGATGGTAAAAGCCCAAAAGCGGGATTGTCCCAGAAAGTTTTTGTAGTAGACGCGAACCACTGATTATAGTGTCTAATATTTTCAAAATAGTCGTATGTAGGTAGTAGCATAGTTTTTACTAGCTTTTTTTATTTATAATTATATATCTACTCTAGTATTTAACGATAGCAATAAAAGTGCAAGAAGAAAACGAAAATCTGAAAGATGACGTTGCTGTAGGTCCTAAGGATTATAAGGAACTATTTAACAATTTCGATAAAATAGACACGCTTACAAAGCGTTTGGTGGTAGCCTTATCAACTAAAACACCTGACCCAGCGGTTAAAACTCAACCATCTCAAGAGTTATACTATAAAGCTTCTGCCAAATATTTTTCAGAAATTTTGTCTAATCCAACCAAGCTAATTGAAAACCAAGTAAAATATTATAAGTCGACTTTGGAAAACTGGACAAATATCCAAAACGAAATTCTTAACAGTGCTGGATCGGATAAAGCGCAAAAGAATGAGCCAGAAAAGACTGATCAGGGTTGGGATGAAAACCTTTATTTCAAACTAATTAAACAGCATTACACCATATCATCAAAAATCATTGAAGAAACAATCGATGATTTAGACGGATTGAGTAAGTCTGATAAAAAACAGATCAGTTTTTTTACCAAGCAAATGATTGAGTTTTTTTCTCCTTCAAATTTTCTTGGTACCAATCCCGAAGCTCTAACGCAAGCTCTTGAAACTAATGGAAAGTCTTTGGTTGATGGTCTTGAAAATCTTGTAACTGATGTAGAAAACAGCACTGGTGACTTGACGGTATCTCTAACAGACACACAGGCATTTGAAGTGGGAGAAAACCTTGCTATTACTGAAGGTCGGGTTATTTTCAGAAATGAATTATTTGAGTTAATACACTACAAGCCACTTACGGAGACTGTTTCAAAGACCCCCCTACTCATTGTTCCTCCTTGGATCAACAAGTTTTATAATTTAGACCTGCAGCCTAAAAATAGTTTTGTTAAGTTTGCAGTAGAACAGGGCATTTCAACTTTTATAATTTCGTGGGTTAATCCTCGAAAGGAACATACTGAGGTTAATTTCACAGATTATATCGTTAACGGTTTTTTTGAGGCTTCAAAAGCAGTTAGAGCTATTACGGAACAGGAGAAAATAAACTGCATAGGATACTGCATAGGCGGGACCCTTTTAGCTACCGCCTTATCTTACCTTTGCAAAAAGGGTGAAAACTTCGTAAATTCCGCAACTTTTTTTACTACGCTAACTGATTTTGAAGACCCCGGAGATCTGTCTTTATTTATTACAGATGAATATTTAGATGAGATAAATCGACAAATCGAAAAGGTAGGGTATATGGAAGGGTCCTTCCTTGCTCAAACCTTTAGTTTTTTACGATCGAATGATTTAGTTTATGGCCCTGCGGTTAGATCATATTTAATGGGGAAAAAGCCCCCTCGGTTTGATTTGCTCTATTGGAACGGAGATTCTACCAATTTACCCGGAAAAATGGCATTGGAATATTTGAATAAGTTTTACAAAGAGAATCAACTTTCCAGAGGCGAATTGACAATAATGGGAGAGAGACTTTCACTCAAGTATATTGACATACCTATTTTCGTTGTAGCGACGCACACTGATCATATTGCTCCTTGGCGATCATCCTTTTATGGTTTAAACAAGTCTTCAGGTAACAAAAGGTTTGTGTTAGCAGGCAGTGGACATATTGCAGGTATAATTAACCCAGCATACAGTAAGAAATATGGCTATTGGACAAACTCGAGACCCTTTTCGGTTCCAGACGATTGGTTTAAGACTGCAGATCGTCATGAGGGATCTTGGTGGCCATATTGGTCTACCTGGATTAAAGCTAGATCAAGTTCTCATGAAAAAGCATATGTGCCTGGTCGGCATAAAGATTACCCTTCTTTGGGATTGGCACCCGGTAAATATGTTATGAGAAACTACAAGTAATTCTGCGATTGCAAAAAATATATTGACATATTATGCAAATGCAGAATATATTACTGCATCCGCATAAACAAAGGAGCAGCATATGTTTAATTTTGAAGACTACACAAAGAATTTTGAAAAAATGATGTCACAAAGTCCTATAAAAATCGATGAAGCAATGAAATCAGTAATGGATTATAATGCCAAATTTGGAAAAATAGCTTTAGACACAGTAAAAAAGAATACTGAGTTGTCGCAGACATGGGCAAAGGAAAGTTTATCCGCCCTAGATCCATTCGTAAAAAGCACTGAAAAGCCAGAAGATTTCATGAAGATTGCTACTGATTACGTGAGCTCACAAACCCAAAGCACGCCAAAGCATATAGCAGAGTTTGCAGAGGTAGCAAAAAAGGCTCAGCTAGAAACAATAGATTTGATGATGAAGGCTGGCAAAGATGCCCAAGAAGAGCTTACCAACGTAACAAAGAAAGCTTCTTCTACGAAAGAGTAAACTTAATAAATAAATTTCCTCCTAAAATGGTCGCTAAGCGGCCATTTTTTTTAGCTTATCAAAATATCATCTAGTTGATAAAGTACATAATTATGGTTAGTAATTCAGATACAATAATTATCAATAAATATAGCAGCAGGCGCTTATACAACACCAATTCCAGCGAATATGTGACATTAGATGACCTCTGTAAGCTTATAAACGACGGAAAAAATTTTAAGATCATAGATAAGGACACTGGAAAAGATATTACCAATCAATATTTGCTACAGATAATATCAGATCTTGAAAATAAGGAGGGCAATGTGTTTCCTCAAGATGTATTAAAAGAGATAATATTAAGTTATAATAATACAGCCCAAAAATTCATGCCTGAGATATTATCAAAAACATTTGAAGTATTTCACCAGCAACAACAGAGTTTTTTAAAAGCATTCAACGCACCGGCAGAAGAGAACAAGTCTAGTGAAAGCAGTGCAGTTTTTTTTGAAGAGTGGCAAAAAAGTCAGGCTGAAATAATGGAAAAGATGATGAAGCCTTGGCTCAACAATCCCCTTTTTAAAGAAAAGACAACTAAAGAGCCGTCTAATTCCAATGTTCCAAAGGATAGAAATGATAAAGAAGAAATAGATTCCTTAAGACAACAAATTGAAGAATTAAGAGATATAATTACAAACAAAAGGTCTTAATTCTATCTATAAATTTTATACAGGCCCCCTTTTTTTTCATCAGAAATAATAAGAATACTGCCGTCATTCAGTTGTTCGATGTCTCTAACTCTACCAAATCGTTTTTTAAATAACACCAGCTCTTTTTGGGGTAACCCGTTTTCTATTTTTACTAAATAAAGGCTTTTAAACTTTAGTGAAGACACTAACAAGTGCCCCTTGAATTCAGGAAACATATTTTTGTCGTAAAATATCATGCCTGATGGTGCAATTGAAGGCACCCAATACCATATGGGATCCTCAAAACCCTCTAATGAAGTTATCCCCTGCCCTATCTTTCCGCCCCAATATTCTTCGCCATAAGTAACGATTGGCCAACCGTAGTTTTTCCCTGGCTTCAACACATTGATTTCATCTCCACCTTTTGGCCCATGTTCATTAACCCAAATTTTATTTGTCTTTCTATTTATTGCCATTCCTTGAGGATTCCTATGCCCCTTTGTATACACTTCTGCGGGCCAGCTATTGTAAACCTTCTGTTCCCCAGTAGAACCATCATATTTATTTACCCTAATGACTGAGCCAGCATGAGAGGTTTCATCTTGGGCTTCGTATCTATTTCCTCTATCTCCAATAGACATAAAAATTTGGTCATCTAGAATAGCAAGTCTGCAACCGAAATGAACCCCTGACTCCGAAACATTATTAGATTTAAATAGTATCTTTTTTGAGATGAGTTTATCTTCTTTTAAGGTCCCAGCCATCAACGTGGTAGAGGAGCCTCCAGCAACCTTAGATGAGTAGCAAATGTAAACATTTCTCTCAGAAACCGACTCTCTATCAACGAGTACGTCTAAAAGGCCACCTTGTCGAACATTAAAAACCTCCGGTAAGTTACTGATTTTTTGAGTTAAACCATTTTCTATATTAACTTTAAACAGGTGTCCACCTCTTTCAGTGATTAAAACTTCGTCATTATCAAAAACAGAAATCCCCCAAGGATGAGAGAAAGCTTTTCCAACTTTTTTTACTTTGTAATCTTGCGTAAATGACGGAGCTGAAAGAGCAAAAAATAAAAACGTCAGAAAGAAAATCGTCAATGAGTTAAACAGCGTTATGTTTAGGAATTTCATACTAATTTATTTCTCAAGCAGTATTTTCAATAAGATCATGTAGATACATATCTACTTTAACTTTTTTATTAATAACCTTATCAAAGCCAATCTTCTCAACACAATCAAAAGGTTTTGCGATGATTATTTTTGAAAGGCCATTTTTTAAAGCATTAACTGCATGAACGCCGAGTTCAGTTGCCAACACTCTATCCAATGCGGATGGATTCCCTCCCCTCTGCATATGACCTAAGGTTGTAATTCTTAAGTCTAAATCACCTTTTTTCTTAAGAGCGCTGGCCAATGAAGATCCTCCTTTAGAAAAACCTCCTTCGGCAAGAATAATAATGCACCCTTTCTTTCCTCTGTCTAATTGGCTTTTAATCTTTTTAGATAATTTAGCGATATCAATTTTAACTTCAGGTATTATCGTAACCTCAGCTCCTGCACCAATTCCAGCAAGTATGCCCAGCCAGCCACAATTTCTGCCCATCACTTCTACGATATGGGTAACGTTTGAAGTCGTTGCAGTATCTCTTATTTTGTCTATTGCGCTCAATGCAGAATTAATAGCGGTATCGAAGCCTATAGTAGGTCCTACCAAAGGCATGTCTTTATCAATAGTAGCAGGTATGACAACACATTTTGTTTTTGAAATCTTAGATAGAGCAGTTGCACCCTTTGTAGACCCCTCACCGCCAATAATCACCAAACCATCAACATTCAGTGCTCGGAGATTTTTTTCAGCAATCAGCCTGTACTTTTTATTTGCAAATCTTGACGATCTAGAGGTATGTAGAATACTTCCTCCTTTTTGAATAATATTTCCCACTAATCTTCTATCAAAAACAACATAGTCATTGTCAATAAGCCCCTCATACCCATTTCTAAAACCAATTATTTCGATATTGTTATTAAGTGATGTCCTAACTATTGCTCTTATAGCTGCGTTCATCCCAGGAGCATCCCCTCCGCTAGTTAGAACTCCAATCTTTTTCATGATTACACCTAACTTAAAAAATAATATTTATTTATATCAAACCCTTATTTGAATTGAAAAGATGGCACTTGTTTTGATTGAAAGCTACATTAATTGTGTCTCCAACCTTTATTTTTG
>CACJWR010000032.1 GCA_902596985.1 uncultured Alphaproteobacteria bacterium | reverse complement strand
CAGAATTTAATATCGTAATTTCTGGTTTGGCCTTTGAATGAGTACTAACAAGCTTTGTATTCTTTTTATTTGAAAGATATTTTTTAGCAAGATTAGTATTCTTCAAAGTAGCTGAGAGCCCAATTACCTGAAACGGTTTTATAGATCGTAGCCTTGCTAAATTTAAGCTTAATAAGTGCCCTCTTTTTGAATCAAAAAATGTATGTAGCTCATCAATAATAACAAATTTTAAATTCTTAAACAAATTAATGACATCTGTCCTTGCCATCAGAAGTGCGAATGATTCAGGAGTTGTCATCAGAAAATTAGGAGGCTTTCTAATTTGCTTAGCTTTATTGTACGTTGACGTGTCACTCGTGCGGGTCTCTACTTTAATATTAATTTTCAAATCATTAATAGGATTGAGTAAATTTCTTTGAACATCAGTTGTTAAGGCTTTTAAGGGTGATATATATAAAGTATGGAATTCCTGGCTTTTGTAATTATTTCTTATAAAATCATCAATCGATGGCATAAAACCACCAATTGTTTTACCTCCACCAGTTGGGGCATGTAAAATTACATCAAACCCCTCCTTAATCAAGCTTAAGGTTTCAATTTGATGGTCATATAAAGACCAACCTTTTTTCTTGAGCCACATGTCAATTGGATTATGTTTAAAACTTACTGCAATAACTAATCTTTCTAAATATGATATCTATTGATAACAAACTTTATATTAGAGACATCGATACATATATAGACCCTTTTTTTCCTGTAGAAAGGGCAATAATAACCCATGGGCACGCAGATCACGCAAGAGCAGGTCACAAGCATGTACTCTGCACTCCTGAAACCTCTGAGATTATGAAAATTAGATATGGCGAGAACTGTGCAAGCAGTTTTCAAACAATTAAATATGGGCATTCGGTGAAAATAGGAAAGATAAGAGTTACGCTCTATCCTGCGGCACATATATTGGGAAGCGCACAAGTTTTATTAGAAACACCAAAGCATAGAATTGTGGTTACTGGAGACTATAAAACAATATTAGATCGACATTTAGATCCCTTTGAGGTCGTTCCATGTGATTTGCTTATTACCGAGGCTACCTTCGGATTGCCAATATTTAAATTTAATAAACCAGAAATGGAAATTGAGCGATTGCTGGATAATATTTCCAAACATAGAGAAAATACATTCTTAATTGGAGCCTATTCACTCGGTAAGGCACAGAGGATTATCTGGCTTCTTCGAGAGGCAGGTTTTTCAGACGATATTTTTGTTCATGGATCAATGGATAAATTGTGTGACTTTTATCAGAGCAAGGGAATTAGGCTTGGCACCTTAAGAAAGGCTACTTTAGACAATAAAAAAGACTTTAAAGGGAAAATCATTGTAGCACCCCCTTCTGCGCTCAAGGATAGATGGTCACGACGTTTTGAAAATATTACTAGATGTTATGCTTCAGGCTGGATGCAAGTTAAACAGCGCGCCAAGCAGAGCCAAATTGAAATTCCTCTTGTTATATCGGATCATTCCGATTGGAATGAGCTTACTAATACTATTAAACAGACTGGTGCACAAAAAGTTTGGATAACACACGGAAGAGAAGATGCTCTGAAATATTGGTGCGAAAAAAACGGAATTCAAGCTGAGCCGCTTTCTCTTCAACATAGAGATGAAATAAACGAACTATAATGAAAGCTTTTTCGAATTTACTATCAGATCTTATTTTGACGAGCTCGAGGAACAGAAAACTATCACTATTAGAACAGTATTTTAGCTCAACACCTGACCCCGACCGAGGCTATGCTTTGGCAGCACTTACCGGCTCACTTAACTTTAAAAACATAAAAGCTTCATTCTTTAAAAATTTAATCAAAGAAAAGCAAGACGAACACTTATTTGACCTATCTTACGACTATGTAGGTGATTTAGCTGAAACTATATCTTTGTTATGGGACCAAGAAAAAAGTGGCGATATGCCAAGACTTTCTTCTTTATTCGAAAACCTAAAAAAGGCTAAAACTGATGAGCTAAATAACTATATAATTAATATTCTAAACATTAGTACGTCTGATCAGAGATGGGCTTTCATTAAACTTTTTACAGGAGGCTTGCGCATTGGGGTATCAAGCAGGCTGGTAAAGCAAGCACTAGCAAATTATGGCAACGTTAATCTTGATCAAATTGAAAAAATTTGGCATGGGTTACACTTTCCTTACATTAATTTGTTTTCGTGGCTTGAGAACAAGGGTAGTAAACCGAAAATTTCGATCTATGACATTTTTCATCCAATGATGCTTGCTCATCCGGTTGTGATGGAAAAAGATTTGGCAGCAGCAAATCCAAAAGATTTTATTGCTGAATATAAATGGGACGGAATTAGAGTTCAAATTGTAAGCCATAGTGAAGGATGTCGCCTTTATTCAAGGACAGGTGATGAAGTTTCTAAGTCTTTTCCAGAAATAATTAAGACAATACAAGGTAATTTTGTACTTGATGGAGAATTACTCGCTGGAATTAACAATGATCCAAAATCATTTAACGATCTTCAGCAAAGGCTAAACAAAAAAGCTCCTTCAGAAAAGTTTATAAAAAAAAATCCATGTTTTATAAAGGTATATGATGTTTTGTTTTTCAACGGCGATGATTTAAGAGATAAAACGCTAATTGAAAGGAAAAAAGTTCTGAATTCCTATTTTAGCACGAAAAAATCTCCAATGTTTTTATCGGAAACAATTGATTTTAAAGACTGGAGATTTTTAGACAAAATAAGAGATATATCCAACAAACAAATACATGAAGGCGTAATGATCAAATCAGTTTCCAGTCCTTATATTGCTGGGAGACCTCGCGGCAAATGGTTTAAATGGAAAAGAAACCCAAAGAATGTAGATGCGATAATCATGTATGCACAAAGAGGACATGGAAAGCGGAGTTCTTTTTACTCAGACTATACTTTTGGTGTCTACAACAAAGAAAAGGAACTTGTGCCTATAGGCAAGGCATACTCCGGCTTTACCGATGAAGAGTTAAATAGATTAGATAAATTTGTAAGAACAAAAACTATAAACCGATTTGGACCTGTTAGAGAAGTTGAAAAAACATTAGTCGTAGAGATTGCATTCGATGAAATGTCTCTGAGCAATAGACATAAGTCGGGAATTGCTTTACGTTTTCCTAGGTTCAAAAGAATTAGATGGGACAAGCCAACTAATGAAGTAGAAACTTTGGAGCAAATTAGAAAAAGTTTTTTAGAATAATTAAGTGCCAGGGATCCAGTTGGTTCCAGCTAATGGCACTCCAGCCATGGCAGCCGACTCCACCGTTAAAGCGCATAGATCTTCTGGTTCTAAGTTTCTAAGATCATTTTTACCACAAGCTCTTGCAATGGTTTGCGCCTCCATTGTCATTACGTTAAGATAATTTGCCAACCGCCTTCCCCCTAGCTTAGGGTCTAAACGCTTAGCCAGTTTTTTATCTTGAGTAGTTATTCCTGCAGGATCGAGACCTTCGTGCCAATCATCAAAAGAACCAGCTGTTGTACCTAATTTTTCATAATCTTTTTGATACCTGGGATCATTGTCTCCAAGGGCAATCAATGCAGCAGATCCAATAGATACTGCATCAGCACCTAAAGCCAATGCTTTTGCTACATCAGCACCATTCCTTATTCCTCCTGAAATAATAAGCTGTACCTTTCTGTGCAAGCCTAATTCCTGCAATGCTCTTACAGCAGGCCTTACACAAGCCAGCGTGGGCATACCTACATTTTCGATAAATACCTCTTGAGTCGCTGCTGTACCTCCTTGCATTCCGTCAACAACTACGACATCGGCACCAGATTTAGCAGCTAGAGCTACATCATAATATGGCCTGGAACCGGCAACTTTTACAAAAATAGGAACCTTCCATCCAGTAATTTCTCTCAACTCAAGTATCTTTATCTCCATATCGTCTGGCCCTGTCCAATCGGGATGCCTACATGGTGATCTTTGATCAATTCCTTTTGGCAACGTTCGCATTTCTGCAACTCTATCATTTATCTTTTGACCAAGTAACATTCCTCCACCACCTGGCTTTGCACCCTGACCCACAACGATTTCGATTGCATCTGCCTTTCTAAGGTCATCAGGGTTCATTCCGTATCTAGAAGGAAGAAGTTGATAGACTAACTGTTTTGAATGACCTCTTTCCTCTTTTGTCATTCCTCCATCACCTGTTGTTGTTGACGTTCCAACCAAACTAGCACCTCTTCCTAAAGCCTCTTTTGCTTGTGCGGATAGAGCTCCAAAGCTCATTCCTGCTATAGTAATTGGAATTTCAAGATTAAGAGGATTAGAACTAAATCGGTCACCCAAGATCACTTTTGTATTGCAAGATTCTCTGTACCCCTCTAAAGGATACCTAGAAATTGAAGCTCCAAGAAATAATAAATCATCAAAGTTTGGTAAATTTCTTTTAGATCCCCCTCCCCTTATGTCATATATACCAGTCTCAGCTGCTCTTCTAATTTCAGAGTTTGTGTATGCATCGAAAGTATGCGAAGTTCTTGGTTCTGTTATTGAATTTTTTTTCACGTAATTTTCCTAATATATTTTAGCATTATCTACATTAAAGTTATAAAGTGAACGAGCAGATCCAAAGCGCCTAAAGGTATCAAGATTATAATCAGAAACATTAGCATTTGATAAAATATTTTCTAATTTACTAAGATGCTTTTTTGTCATTTTTTTCTCAATACAATCTGCACCTAAAGAGGCAACTTCACCTGCGACATATATATTGGCTTCGTATATGCTATCCCCTAAAGCATGTCCAGCATTACCGAAAATAACCAAATTCCCCTTCTGTGCCATAAAGGCAGACATGTGGCCAACATTTCCCTTTACAATGATATCTACACCCTTCATTGAAATACCACATCTTGAAGAGGCATTTCCTTCGACTAGGATACTTCCCCCATGTCCCGAAGCTCCTGCATATTGGCTTACATCACCGGTAACATGAATGTTACCTGACATCATATTTTCGCCTAACCCTGGGCCAGCTGATCCTTCAACTTTGATATCAGAAAATTTATTCATTCCTGCGCAGTAATATCCAACACTACCAACAACTTTCACAGTAATCTGTTTATTAATACCAACAGCTAACGCGTGGCTTCCTTTTGGATTTTTAATAGAAAAAAAGCTATTTTTATCAGATGCTTGCAAAGTCTTATTAATATCTCTCAAGGACAATTTATTAAAATCAAGAATATTCATTTTCAATGTCCCCAAAAATAAACAGTAGCGGGCTCTGGCTCCCAGACCTTAGCCTTTTCTATTTTTGGTAAAGAGGTTAAAGCTCTATACTCGGACCCAAAAGCTACATAATCAGGGGTCTCTGCCAGTACAGCGGGCTTGCAGGCGATCGGATCTCTTAGAACGCCAAAACCGTTTTCCGTACCAACAACGAACGTATAAAAACCATCAAGCTCTACAAGGGCGCTTTCCAAAGCTTCTTTAAGAGTTTTTCCACTATTCATTCTGTAAGAAATAAAGCTGGCAGCTACCTCAGAGTCATTTTCTGTTTCAAAAGTCATTTCTTTTCTCATTAGTTCTCTTCGAAGAGAGTTATGATTTGATAGCGACCCATTATGTACCAAACACTGATCTTCACCTGTGGAGAATGGATGTGCACCAAGTGTTGTAACTGCAGATTCTGTTGCCATACGTGTGTGCCCAATACCGTGGGAACCCTTCATTTTAGCTATTTCAAATCTTTTTACTACTTCAGCAGGCCTGCCTACCTCTTTATAAATTTCCATTTTTTTACCAACACTTAAAATTCTCAAATTGGGGAAGGTATCATTTATGAGATTGATAACCTTATCTTTTTGCTTCACGTCAAGCTTTATGACTGCATGTGTGGAATGAGTTTCAAAACTGAAGGATATTTCTTTCTTAGTAGATAAAAACTTTTTTAGCTTTTGAAAATCATCTTCGGGGAACTGAGACTGAACCATTATTTTAGTTCTCTTTGCAATTGGCTTCCCAAAAATCGCCAATCCAGCACTATCGGGACCTCTATCGCTCATACTTTCAAGCATTTTTGATAGATGAAGCCCTAGATTTGCAGATATATTCTCTTTTTTTGCGTATAGACCAACTATCCCACACATAACAACCTCGATATAAAATTTTCAAGCTTTTAAAAATATTGTGTCATGAAAATTTATGTAAATTTGTCTTACTTAAAGTTTTCAATAGCTTTTTTTAAATCTTTATACTCTTCACAGTTTACACCGCAAATACGTTCAAGCAACTTCAGATTAGCATTTGCCTTTTCTAAATTTTTGTACTGGAGAAATAACTCGCCTTGATACTCTAAGGCTCCTTTATGCATGGGGTTTAATTGAAGTGCCTTTTTGTAGTAAGCATCACTCTTACCTAATTTATTCATTTTACGACTAACAAAGCCCAAATAATTCTGAATGTCTGCATTTTGTGGAAATTTTACCTCCAATGAAATTAATTTAATTTCAGCCTTTTTATATTTTTTTCCATATACAAGTGATTGCACCATGTTTAGACCATTTTTTAATTCAAGCGCGGTTAAGGGGTTTGGTAAAGAGTTACTGGTACCCCCTGAATAACTATTTGAGGATGAACCACTACTTGAAGATGTTCCACCTGAGTTTGAGGTTGGCAACCCTCCAGCACCCACTAGAGTGAAAAACGAAAAAACATACACAGCAAACGTTAATAACCTTATTATCATCTTAATCTCCATAGTACTCTTGATATATAGTTAGTCAAATTCTTGAAAAAAACAAAAAATGAGTTTACGTTTTTGAAGTTTTCTTGTTTTCGGCAATAACACATATCATTTCAAACATTATAGCCATAGCGGTATGTGCAGTTATATTATTTGGGCTATCTTTTGTTGGCATCATACAAACAATATCTCCACCAATGACATTCATGCCTCGTGTGAGTCTTACTAAACTTATTGCTTCATCTATATCGAAACCTCTAGAGCTTGCTTCCAAATTTGCAACAGCAGGTGCTATAGTTGGATCAAGACAATCAAGATCAAAAGTAATATATACGGGCCTACCATCGAGTATTTTTTTTGCTTGAGTGATCACAGATTGAAGACCCCTCTCCCTAAATTCTTTCATTGTGACAACATTGTATCCGTACTCATAACTTGGTTCCAGCCAGTCCAATGTACGTGGGTGTCCTCTTAAACCAATTTGCACAGATGATTTTGGATCAACATCACCCTGATCAGCAAGATAAGCGCCCCAATGCGCGGCAGACTTCTTTGAACCTAAAAAATGATCGACCTTTGTAAAAACATCGGTGTGCGCATCTAAATGCAGCAAACTAACAGGCTTCCCAGCCGAAAGATTGCCGTTTCCAAGAGCTTGAATTATCCCACCAGTTATGGAATGGTCACCCCCAATAGAGATAGGTTTAGAGTTGGCATTATCTATTGTTTTAAAAAAATTAGTTATTTGCGCTATACAATCTTCATTATCATTTGCCTTTGGGAAAGGTACGTCACCCGCATCAATAATTTTTGTTATATCCCAAGGATTTATTCCAAAATCTAAATGTGCTCGTCGGCCAATTGCTGAGATATTCCTAAGCGCTCTTGGCCCCAGATGTTGGTCTCTTTCCGTTGTCCCATTTCCTGTGGAATGTGGAACGCCCACCAATGAAATATCACTGCCGGTGGGTTTTTCTTGTGGGCATCTAAATAAAGTTGGTATACCCCACCAATAGAGATTTTCCATTATCGATCGATCGTGTTCATCAGCCATACATCTATTCCTTTGCTTTTTGCATTTAATATTTAATTAAATATTTTATATGACATTTAAAAAAATATTGTTTTAAACTTTAGGGTGAGGGCACCCTAACGACTCAAAAATTGCGATTTGCAACTCTTTTTCTTGCGTTGTTACTTTTTTATCAAAATTTATAGTTTCAGAAAAAGCATTAAGAAATACCTCTTTTTTCTTGAATGAAGAATTTGACAGCGTATTTAATGCTTTCAAGACATCTTCGGGCTTCACCTCGTTGTAACGAATAAGCTTGTCAGAGACATTTGAAAAAATTGGTGAGTCTTTACAGACACTTAACCCTTTTTCAACTGCTTTTTCAGTCTCTATCTTCGACATCTTACCCTTACTAGCTATAAAACTAATTACGGTACAGAACGACCTACATTCATTTTCAATATTGTTCGACCCGAAATTCTCATCCTTATCATTTAATGCGGACTTTAAGATTTGTAATATTGCTATTTCAAAAGTAGAAATTGTTCCATCTGCCAATGAGAGACCTCTGGCACAAAACATTACCTTTTCTCTCTCATTTTCAGACAACTGCTTTATATATGGAATAATTAAATTCAAAAGTGGTAACCGCAAACTGATATCTAATTGTCTCATCGCATCAGTTTTATTTTTCAGAGCGTTAATTGAAAGTTCTTTTCCGTGCTTTTCAGAGACAATTCTCTCTTGAATAGTGCTTATTAGTTTTGTCTCCTTTGACCCTGCTATTATTAATGAATACAGTAAAGGAATTACTTCTGTTTTTTTTGATGCAGCACTTAAGAGCTTATCTGGTATTTTTTTAAGAATTTCACCTGCGTTCTTTATGTTCACTGCCTGGACATTACCCACTTGCGTTGCTATTACTGCTCCTGCAACATTTTCAATAAAGCCCTTATTATTTCGTTTGATTTTTTTGGGCTGCTTATCTTTTAATTTTTGTTCAATATAGGTTTTAGAAAAATCAAAATTAGGGTCTATTCTTTGAATTCTATCTTTTAGGGGTGGGTGAGTACCAAAAACTGCACTAAAGCCAGACGATTTTGATGGAATGCCGAAAAACATATGACTAAAGTTACTACTTGATGCACTCCTTACCACTGATCCAAATTTAGAACGAATTTTGTTTAATGCATTTGCTATTCCATTTGGATTTCTAGTAAATTGAACTGCTGATGCATCGGCTAAAAATTCTCTTTGTTTAGATATCAAACTTCCAATAATGTTTGCAAAAAGTCTGCCGATTAAACCGATCACAAAAAAAGCTATCGCAATGATAATCACTATTCCCGCAATGCCTCCTCCTCCCTTTTTACTTGAGCGTCTTCTTCCCCTTCCCAAGAGCCTCAACAAAAATTCTCCTATATAAAAAATAACAGTGAGCCCAAATAAAATACCTGCAAAACGAAGATTAATTTTAACGTCACCATTTAAAATATGACTATATTCATGAGCTATTACACCTTGCAATTCTTCTCTATTTAGAGAGTTAATAGCGCCAGACGTTACTCCTATCACAGAATTTAATGGTGTATAGCCGGCGGCAAAAGCGTTCACACCTTTATCTTCAATTAAATATAAATTAGGAACTGGAACTCCCGACGCTAAAGCCATTTCCTTGTTTATATTCATTAAAACTTTAATTTGGTGTTGTGACACTCCTTCTATCTTATCGAGGTTACTCTCCTCCAGAAGAATACCTCCTAACTCCTTAGCTACCTGAGGCCCTCCTCCCTTACGGAGCTGAGCAATCTTAATCAACGTTGATAGTAGAAGAATAATCACCAACAATATAGTAGAAAAGCTGGCAACAGTGAAGGCTTCCTGTTCAACATTATAACCGTCTTCAAGAATAAATAAGTAACCCACAAATATAGCCACAAAAGCAATTATCCCTAGAGCAATAATGCCTATTAAAAACATTATTACCAATCTAGTGGTTTTAGATCTGGCCTTATCTTGTTGCTCAAAAAAGTTCATTTGACTATATTAAAAAGTGACTTTTACATTCTTTTTGGCTTCTTGGTCCTCGATTTGCCATTCAGTTGCCTGAGTAAACTTAAACTGGTTTGCTATAAGAGAGTTAGGAAATACCTCAATTCCTGTGTTGTATTGCATTACAGCATCATTAAATGCCTGCCTTGAAAATCCAACTTTGTTTTCTGTCGTAGCTAATTCCTCCTGCAGGGCCAGCATATTAGTATTTGCTTTTAAGTCAGGGTAACTTTCTGCTAACGCTTGAAAACTCATCATAGCCCCTTGAAGCTTCTGTTCACTAGCTTGAAGATCTTTAATTGCGTTTTGATCAGACGGGTTACCGGATGCTGCTTTTGCTGCATCATTGGCAGAATTTCTGGCGTCTATAACCATCTTCAAGGTTTCCTTCTCATGCTTCATATAACCTTTAGCTGTTTCTACTAAATTAGGAATTAAGTCGTAGCGCCTTTGAAGTTGGACATCAATTTGCGCCCAACCATTATCGACCCTATTCTTAAGAGATATTAGTTTGTTGTAGATTGAAATTAGGTAAAATAGTAGCCCTAAGATGACCACTACCGCGATAATTAACTCAATAGACATTCATTCCTCCAAAATATTTCCTTGAAAGTTTAGCAGAAATTTATCAGCTTTGAAAAAAAGAAAATTAACGAAAACATTTACATTCTTTATATTTCGTAGACCAGCTATAGATGGAAAGATATAAAATTTTCCCATTGCTTTTGGTCTATAATAGTCTCCGATTTACAACTCTTATAAAAACATATAAGATCAAGGCAAGATTGTTCTCGCAGAAGTTTATAATGTTTAAAAGTGGTATTAAATTATTTATTTTATTGTCTCTCTGGATATTAATACCAGCGACCAGTTTCTCAAACAATATTCCAATGCAGTACCAAGGCTTTTGGTCAGGTAAGTCTTGTAATTTTTCGATTGAAAAATACGCACTCTTTATTGGAACCAACGGCTATATCTATGAGGATGACTCTCAAGTTGAATTTAATTTTGTGTTTCCAAAAAATATAGAAAATTGGACTTCATTCCAGACAGTTGATAATAATCCAAATTTTAATTACTTTTACCAAATAGATAAAGGCCAACTTGTAGAAAGATATCCTCCCGAGGGATGGGATGGTTCTGATTATAGTTTTCTTAAGAACCAACAAACACAAGACACAATATATTATAAATGTGAAAGTAATGACCCTATAATAGAGAGCAAATATGGAGAATTACTTAGCTTACTAGACAGCTCAGTAGTTCAATCGTGCAAGAATCCAGAGCAGGATAAATGCCTACAAGATTTGTTTAAGTTTTTAGATGTAAACAAAGACAAGAGACTTCACCGAGCTGAACTCAATAGAGGACTTCGTTCCCTAAGCTTGGTTTCAGTTCTCTTAGGCCAAAATACTAATGATGACCTAGATAAGACTACCACATTTGGAGTGTATGTTGCAATTGTACCTTTTTTGCCTCTAATTACCCAAACGTTAATGGCTAATATTGATTATGATGGATCTAATAGTCTTTCAATTGATGAAATATCACAGGATCGAAATGACTTGTTTTCTGCAATCGTATCTGCAAAAGACGGAGTAGTTGAAGATATAAGGTCACTTCCTGGTGTGCTTCAAAATTTTGCGCCATTGTTACAAGGCTTAGGTAATTTTAACTAACGCAATTAATCATTATCTATATTGCCAGCCCCTGCTCCCGTCGTTCGAGATAGTTCGCTTTCGGGAACCAGCATATTAGATGCTAGATTAGAAAGTTCTTTGAATACATTGTCATCTAACAACATTCTTGAGCGTTTAGCTAATGGATTATTCAGCTCACGATTGTTTAAGCGTATCTCTATATCGTTGCTAAGTCTGTAGTTGTCGTTTTCCCAATTAAGTTGATCATTAAAAAGTGCAGCACATATTTCTTTATTTTTATGGAAACTAAAACTAAAACCATAATAGTTAGAGGCTAGTCCTACCAAAAGCATCGAAGAGTCAATATCTTTCAATATCACACTTTTACAAGCCTCTGAAACAAGCAAATCAATTGCGCTAACCCCTTCAAAAATTGCTCGTGAATTGCTAAAAATTAAACTTACGCCGTTCTTTTGAGGTGATATGGGTGGGTGGCGTTTACAATTTAGGGAATATAAAAGCTCATTACAACCAGGCAAAGAACGAGACTCTAGAAAACTAACACCAAACGATAAATCTTCACAGACCCCAGCAGGAAGCTTGCTACCCATACTTGCGTTAAATACTAAGTCTTTTAGCTCCGAAAAAGAAAGATCCATTAGGAATATTCGAGTGTAGGCATCCACCAATCGTCATTTTTTTGGTCATTAAGTTCGTTTTTTAGAGGTGCTCCTTGAAATAAGTTTACTCTAACCCACCTGTCTGACTTCGGATCAAATTTAGACGCTCCAAAAAAGGATAGTTTACAACGTAGCATATCAATAGGTTTGCAATGTTCATCAATTAAATTATCATGTATTTCGGAGTATGGAGCCCAAGCATTCGTTTGTATCCTGCGAATTATAAATCGATGTTCAGGGTGTTTCATTAAAAACTCTGCTACGATCATGTCATCATGAAAACTTCCAAGATCGGCATGCAAAGAATACACCCTCCTAGCAATATCTAAAGGCCTTTCTAAATCCTGGCCTTCCTCTTCATACCTGTTCCCCAATCTTGGTTCCAATTTTTCTTCTGAAACGTACCAAAATCTTGATTGATTTTCTTTCAAAGAAAAATCTATTTTCAAAGCCCAAGAGAAGTTCTTTTTTAATAAGTCAGCTAACTCATGCACTCTCATTTTAGGGTAGAGCATAGGCAATTTAGTGCTCTCTAAACATAGATCAAGCCCGTCAATCAGATCTCCACCAACTTCCAAAAACAATGAAACGATTAGCTCTTGGCATTCTGTCGAATAATTTTTCGAAACATTAAAAATATTTTTTAAAGCATTGATTTTTAACAATTTTCCTAAAGTAAATTCATTTATTAATGATACCCACTCAGCCTTTAAAATATCAATTCTTTTCTTCTGTCTATCATCTTCAGTATTCCAAGAGTTAATAAAGGCTTTAACTCTAAATGTAAGCTCAATTAATCTTTCAGCCTTTTCCTTAGAAAGCTCTGCTAAATCAATCATCCGCGACAATGCAGTTTCTCGAACTTGAAACCAATTATTCAATAAGACAGGATGTTTCACCAAAAATGGAGCCATCCCAAGCCCCGTTGCATTACCAATTCCTAGATATCTTTGAATTTTTTTATCAAGGGGAACAAATTTTTTAGGATTACGAGCTTTTGCAACATGATTAACTAGGTCTAGTGAAAAGCCTCTGATTAAGTACACAGTCAGCATTTCAAGCTGAAACGGTACAGAAAAGTCAGAAAGATCACGATGATTTTTTCTATCATCAATGCCGAATTTTCCGTTTCCATACACCGCTGTGGTTCGCATTAAATATCCAATATCATTTATCATCTCGCTTGGAGGTTGCTTGCCTTTACTCAATGACTGTGCGACCAGCTCAAACATCCTTACGGATTTATTAGCCCTACTCAGAACTAGCTCTGTATTTTTATACCTACCCGCCTCTTGAAAAGGTAACTGCGTTTTAAGCCTTTCAATATCTGAAATTGTTGGAACGCCATCAAACAGAGCAAAAGAGGTATCCCAAGCAGATGCAATAACTCTATCAGTCCTTTGTGAAGTCTCTAGAAAATTAGAAAATGCAATTAAAGCCAAGTCTTTACCAAAGAGGTTCAATTGATAAACCGCATCACCAAATCCGTTCTCATCCATTTCCCAGCGCGTACAACTGATGCGCGTTTTTTGCTGTATCATTTTACGGATCAATATTCTTGAAAAGGACAGCCGTGATGGATGGAAGGACCCCATTCTTTCCAGTTTCATAACATCGGAAGGCTTCCTAATATTTGGCTGTGGGCCACACAACTGTACTTCTTTTTTTATCACCAACCTATATCTCTTTATTAAAAGAATTTTTAAAAAACTTCATCCAATTGAGTCCCATAATAGAATTAATTTCATCATTATCAAATCCAATATGCTTCAATCCATCCTTAATATTGATAAAATCTTTGTTTGATTTGAACCAATTAGGCTGAATAGGAAAGCCAGGGTTAGAAGAATCTCCTTCTCCAAAGTCCCTTGTTTTGGTCCATCTTCCATTTCTCATCCACTCTACGATACTATCAGGCTGGTTTTGACAAAGATCACTTCCTATCCCAATATTTTTTGATCCAAATTTTTCTGCCGTTTTTGCAATCATTTTACAAAAGTCTTCAATAGTACAATTACTCCCATTATGTAAATGGTGAGGATAAAGAGAAAATCCCAGCATGCCACCATTTTTAAACATTCGTTCAAGAACTTCATCTGACTTATTTCTTAAGGCAGAATGCCAGAAAGCTGGATTTGCATGAGTAATTGCAATCGGCCGTGACGAATTATCAATTGCCTCTAAAGTTGACCGATCAGAAGAATGGCTCATGTCAACAACAATACCAAGCCTATTCATTTCTTTAATAACCTCTTTCCCCATTCTTGTTAAGCCAGGGTCATTCTTTTCATAACAACCTGTAGCGAGGAGCGATTGATTATTATAAGAGAGCTGCATAAATCGAACACCAAGCTTTTGCCAAACTTCTAACAAAGAAATATCATCTTCTATGGGAGACGGATTTTGAAAACCAAAAATAATCGCTGTTTTATTATTTTTCTTAGCAGATAATATTTCATTATAGCTACCTGCTTGCACTATATACTTCGAATAACTATTGAAATATTCGTTCCATTTCTCAAGGTTTAAAACAGCCTCCCGAAAGTTTTCATGATAAGCAATGGTTACGTGGACACAGTCAACTCCACCTTGTCTCATCTGCTCAAAAATTTCCTTAGACCAATTAGCATACTGCAAACAATCTACTGTAAAATTATTGCTTGTTTCCGAGTCAATAGACAAATCAAATCCCCCTTCTGATATCCTTTACTCCATTATAGCTTTAGTCTCTAAGAATTCTTCCAAACCCCACTCAGCCTTCTCTCGCCCATTACCCGATTGCTTAAACCCGCCAAATGGTGCATTAGTTCCCCCGCTACCATAATTAATATGGATTTGACCTGCTCTAATTTGCCTTGCGACATTCCTTAATTTTCTGGGGTCACTACCACATACATAAGCAGAAAGGCCATAGCTTGTATCATTCGCAATCTGAACCGCATTATCAATATCTTCATACGGGATTACAGATAAGACGGGGCCGAATATTTCTTCTTGTGCAATTTCCATGGAGTTATTTACATCTCCAAAAATAGTTGGCTTAACAAAATAACCGGCATTAAGCCCTGTAGGCTTGCCTAATCCACCGGTTACTAATTGAGCACCAGCCTTAATCCCAGATTCAATTAACCTTTGTACCTTATCAAATTGAGCTTGACTTACTAGAGGACCAATGTCTGTGTCTTCTTTTGTAGGGTCACCAGTTATCAATTCTTCTGCAACATTTTTTGCAATTTCCAAAGCTTCATGTTGTCGATTCTTTGGCACTATCATTCGAGTTGGCGCATTACAAGACTGTCCAGTATTCTCCATAATTTTTTGTACACCAACAGTGACCGATTGTTCGAACTTTTCATCATCAAAAATTATATTTGGTGATTTTCCTCCAAGTTCCTGACTTACTCTCTTAACCGACTTTGCTGCAGCCTGAGCAACAGCGACCCCTCCCCTCGTCGAACCAGTAAAAGACATCATGTCTACATCCTTATGGTTGGATAAGGCCTCTCCTACAACCGGACCCAAGCCATGCACCATATTAAAAACTCCTTTAGGAACCTTTGCAGTATCCATTATTTCAGCAATTATATTAGCTGATAGTGGTGATATTTCGCTTGGCTTCAAAATTGCCGTACATCCTGAGGCAAGACACGGTCCAAGCTTCGATATAGTTTGGTTTATTGGCCAATTCCAAGGTGTGATTAGCCCGCACACTCCAATTGGCTCGTGCCTTACAGTGTAACCATTAAAAGGGTATTCAAATTTATGCGCCTCTAAAACTCTAATTGCTGTCTTTAGATGGTTCATGCCCACAGCAGCTTGTGCATTACGAGAGAGCTTAACCGGTGCTCCCATTTCTTTGGTTATAGCTTCCACAAAATCCTCAAAGCGATTTTCAAATTGGTTTCTTATTTCTTTCAACAAGTCTAAACGCTCAGCTATACTTGTCCGCGCATAGCTTGAAAATGCAGCTTTTGCAGCCTCTACTGCCTTGTCAATATCCTCCTGAGAGCCAACGTTTAAAGTCCCAATAACTGATTCATCAGATGGATTAATAATATCAATTTTTTCATCTTTTATAGAGGAGACCCATTCGCCATTAATGTAGAATTTATCTAGTTTCATTGATTTTACCTTTATGATTATATCCCAGCTGGATTTTCAACAGATTTGCCAAGGGCTTTTAGATCTGAGTATCGATCACCTATCCTATGGTGGGGCCTACCGCTTGTAGCAGCTCCAAGAGCACACACTATTTCGTCGACATCAGGCGCATCATATATGGAAAACTGAACAGTCAAATAATGCGAACGTCTTCCAGTGTCATGTTTATCCATTAATGGTATTTGAATTTGTGTATTTGCTGGACCCCTTGTGTTTGTGAAACCTAGGTAACTTTTAGCTCCCACCGCTTCCCTATAAAAGTTTCCAAATTGTAAAGTATGAATAATAGCTGAAGCATGCTCTATTTCACAACTGGTTCCTGCTAATGCTGCTTTCCCATAAGCTTCAATTTTTTCCCCACTACCAACCATTGAAATCAAACGGTCGGTCAAAGCTTTACCCATTACAGGAGCAATTCTTTTAATTTCTGGTTGCAAGTCCTCTACAAACCCCTGACCTTTCCAAGGATTAGATAATACTGCAGCAACTCCTATTATGCGAAGAATAGGATTGGCTTCTTTTCCTCCTTCACTGTATATATCTTCATCAAAGGTTACAATCTTTCTCAGTTCTTTAAGCATCTGGAGCTCCTATTCTTTTGCAAATAAATAAAGCACGTAACGATCATAAAAGATACTTTGTAATTAAGTATCAAAAAAAAGTTAACGTAAATTCGATGATACAAGAAATTCATCAATTTTCACAAAAACCGTTCTATAGTCTTCGACCAATGCCATATGCCTCAAGTTTTGCAAAATATAGACATGGCTATTTTTAAAATTTTTTGCGATTTCTTCTGCAGCATTAGGACCATTAGCAAAATCTTGATCACAGGTTATTATAAGTGTTGGCTTACTTTCATTTAGCGATTTTAGGTCAATAGATCCGTAATAGAGTATGGGATAAACTTTTGAATAAATTTCTTTTCTATTATTATTTACCCAGTTACTTACAAGCTGGATGATATGAGGATTACTTTTCTGAAAAGGAATGCTAAACCATCTTTTTATCGCCGCATCGGTCGTAGACTCTGGTCCCTCGTCTTTTAACAACTTTGCTCTTTCTAAAATTTCATCCCTTTCCTGATCTAACAACCTATTGGGTGAATTTAAAAGAACTAATGCTTCAACCATGCTTGGATTTAAAGACGCAAATTTTCGAGAAATCATTGATCCGAGAGAAAACCCAACTAGTGTAAATTTTTCTAATTTAACGTGATTGATTATTTGCAGAAGTTGATCTGAAAACATACTTAAAGAAATTTCACCTTCAGGATCTTTACTGTCACCATGACCAAGAAGATCATATATAAGTACATTATGGTTTTTAAACAATGAAACCTGCCAAGACCAGACATCTTGGTTGAGTCCTAAACCGTGTATAAAAACAATAGTTTTAAATTTAGGATTTTTTAAAAAATATTTAAAGCAGTTTCCGTTATAATATTGCCTCTTCATGTCACAACTCAGGTTTAAATGCTACTACTTCTACTTCAACTAAAACATCTACCAAAAGATCGCTGACCACGGCGGATCTAGCTGGTGGATCATGATCAAAATACTCCCCGTAGATCGAGTTAAACCCTGGGAAGTCTTCCCTATTTTTCAGCCAAACCATAGCTTTAACAACATCCTGCAGTTCACATCCAGCCTCTATCAATGTATTTTTAATTTCATCCAGAACAATTCTTGTTTG
>CACJWR010000031.1 GCA_902596985.1 uncultured Alphaproteobacteria bacterium | reverse complement strand
GGATCAAAATTAATGAGGGCGGAAGATGGTTTACTACAAAATAAGACCATTTATTTATAAAAAGAGTTTTTTATTTTTTAGCGAACGCTTTTTATCAAAGATCATGTGTGTCGCGGTTATGTTAAATATATTCGCGTTCGGAGCGCTTTCACAAGAAAATGAAGAGAAAAACGATTTACAGAGAGCATCATTAAAGTCAGCACTTTCCGAATTTTATCTAGCCGAAAATCCAATATCAGTATTTTATAGTAAAAGAGAGTTTAAGCCATTTTGGATCGGAAATCATAAGAAACTACAAAGCCTCACAGGTATTATTGGAGAGGCAGAGCTACACGGCTTACCTTCCTCGAGATACCCCTTTGACGAGCTTAGTCAAGCAATATTTGAAAGTGATCCATCTCAACAGGCAAAGCTCGAGCTAATGGCGATGGAGGCCTTTTTGCTTTTTGCGCAAGATATTTCAGGGGGTATTTTAAACCCCAGCATGATAGATGCTAACATCAACGTATCGCCACGAAGAAAAGAAACTGATAAGCTCTTAGCGGCTCTAACTGAAAGCATAAACATAAATTTATTTTTTCGGAACCTTTTTCCAAAATCAAATGAATATAAGAGCTTGAGAGATGAGTTGAAAAACCTAAGAGAAGCCTCAATCAACGGGTCTTGGGGAGACCTTGTACCGACAGACGCTGTGTTAGCGGTAGGAATGACGCATGATAATGTGCCTTTTCTTCGAAAAAGATTAAGTAAAATGGGATATCCGGTGTACGAAGTGCATTCAAGGCTATTTGACGAGCAATTAAATGACTCGGTGAAGAGATTTCAAGAGTATCACGGTTTAAATCCCGATGGCGTATTCGGAAAAAGAAGTATTGAAGCCATCAATGTTCCCGCTAAAACCAGATTAATGCAAGTAATCGTTAATTTGGAACGGATGAGATGGAATAATGAAGATCGAGGTGCTGAATACGTTTTGGTTAACCAGCCAAACTTTCACGCATATTTTAAATCGGGAAACGAAAAAGTTTGGCAATCACGAGTAGTCATTGGCCTGCCTAGTAATCAAACAGCAGAATTTAACGATACTATGACCCATATGGTGGTAAATCCTACATGGCACGTTCCAAAGAGCATAGCGGTTGAAGAGTACCTTCCGTTGATCCAAAGTGACCCCAATTTTTTGACTGATAATGAAATGGTTTTAATGGTTAGGGGTACGGATACTATAATTGATTCAAATTTAATTGATATGCAGGCGTTTACACCTGATAACTTTCCATTCCTTATAAAACAAATACCTAGCAATATTAATGCTTTGGGACTTGTTAAATTTATGTTTCCAAATAAGTTTAGTATCTACATGCATGATACTCCAATGAAAGATTTGTTTTTCAAAGATGAGAGGACATTCAGTCATGGTTGCATAAGGTTACAAGAACCCTTTGAATTCGCATATTCTCTACTGCGAGATCAAGAGGTTAATCCAGAAAGCAAATTTCAAGAAGTTCTTGAAAAAGCCGAAGAAACTTACATTAATTTATCAAGAAAAATCCCAGTTTACATTACCTATCGAACTGCGTTCTTTGATGAGTTTGGTCAAATACATTACAGGGCTGATATTTATGGACGAGATGCTCTTGTTTATATGGCTTTGGTTGATGCAGGAGTATCGATTTATTGACCGCCTTTCGAAAATTTTGGGTTGAAACAATATAAAATGCTTACCCTACAAGATATTTCTAGCCAAATTGGTGGAACCTTAGTGGGCAATCCCGAATTATTAGTTGCTGGACCAAGCGAACCAAAGTTTGCGAGTGAACAGCAACTAGCAATGGCACTTTCCAACAAATACATCGACGAAATTGGGCTGGGCAAAGCAAAAGCAGCTTTATTTACTAAGCAGGTCGACTGGAGAGCCTTGAAGCTGGAGGGAGCAATTTTCCTTAATAAGGGCAAGACAGCTTTGTACGAGGTAAACAAAGTATTTCATAGTTCCCCTAAATGTGTAGAAGGTGTAAGCCAAAGTGCGGTTTTAGATGACTCAGCAAGAATAGGGAAAAATGTAAATATAGGTCCTTTTACATATGTAGGACCTAATTGTGTAATTGGAGATAATGTGACTATTTTCTCTAATGTTACAATAATGAATAATGTGATTATCGATGATGAAACAATTCTCTATTCCGGAGTTAGGGTTTTAGAAAATGTCATAATAGGTAAAAATGTCATATGCAATTCAAACGTTGTTATTGGAAGTGATGGCTTCTCATTTGTATCAGACACAGGTGAGGGTGTTGAAAAAGTGATGTTATCTAGGTCAGACGAAGTAAAAATGAGCCTGAAAAATTACCTTAAAGTCGAAAGTTTGGGTTCCGTAGAGATACACGATAATGTAGAGATAGGTGCCAATTGCTGTATAGATAGAGGTACAATAGCCAACACGATAATTGGAGAGGGCACTAAACTAGATAACCTAGTTCATATAGCGCACAACGTACAGCTAGGTAGGAATTGCTTAATTTGTGGTCAAGTAGGAATAGCTGGATCTGCAAAAGTAGGTGATAGGGTGGTTATGGGTGGACAGTCAGGAGTGGGTGATAACATAGAAGTTGGATCGGATGTAATTCTGGCTGGCAAAACTGGTTTATCAGTTAATGCAAAGCCGAACCAGTTTCTGATGGGTAATCCCGCTATGTTGAAAAGTAGAAACATAGCATCTTACATGGCTTTTAGAAGGTTACCAAAAATAATAAAATTGTTGAAAAAATAATTCAGTAATATAGCGTAACATATATCTTACATTCCTGTGTTATGGGACCTCTATAATGGAAAACATAGAAGAAAAAGTTTTAGAGTTGGTCGGAAAACAAACGGGTATCGATCCAAAGCAAATTACTCTTGATAGAAAGTTTGAAGATCTTAATTTAGACTCTGTGGCCATTGTTGAATTAGTTTTTTCATTGGAAGAAACATTTGATATATCAATTCCATTTGAGGGTTTAGATGAAAGTGAGATAAAAAAGCGTTTTTATACAGTATCAACCCTTACTGATCACCTAAAAGATCTTTTGAAAAAAAATGCCTAGGCCCTCCTTTTTAATTAATTTTCATGACTAACAGAGTGGTAATAACAGGAATGGGGGCTGTTTCATCTATTGGAATGTCAGTGCCTGAAATATATAATAGCTTGAGGGAAGGAAGGGCTGGAATTGGCCGACTTGAGTTTCCAGATATAACAAGGCTAAAAGTAAAAACTGGCGGACAAATAAAAGACTTTGATCCTAGTAAGCATTTTGAATTGAAGCAAGTTGGCAGGATGGATCGATTTTCCCAATTTGCTTTGCTGGCTGCTAAGGAAGCAATAACGAACGCGGGGCTCGAAATTTGTAAAGAGGAGTGGCCAGAAAATGCCGGTGTAATTTTGGGCTCTTCTATAGGTGGTATCGAAACTATAAACTATAGCTATAAACAGGTTTTTGAGAAAGGGCATAATAGGCTGCATCCTCTTACTATACCAAAGATTATGAATAACTCAGCAACTAGCTTGATCTCGATTGAATATAATATACAAGGACCAAGTTTTACCATCTCTTCTGCTTGTTCTTCCGCAAATCATGCTATGGGAATTGCTTACGAAACTATTAAATCAGGTAAATCCAAAATTCTGATTACGGGTGGAAGCGAGAGTTTTTTAAGTTTTGGAGGAATTAAACCTTGGGAAAGTTTAAGAGTTTTATCTCAAAGCAAGTGTCGTCCTTTTTCCAGAGGAAGAGATGGTCTCGTTCATGGTGAGGGGGCTGGTATCTTTGTATTTGAGAGCTTGGCCTCCGCAACAAAAAGAAAAGCAGACATCATTGCTGAAGTAGTGGGATTTGGAATGTCTTCAGACGCATCTGATCTAATAAAACCGAATAATATTGGTCCCCAAAAAGCTCTTCAAGGCGTATTGAAAGATGCAAGGATAAATAAGACAGATGTTACCTATATAAATGCACACGGTACCGGTACTGTGTTAAATGATAAAATGGAAAGTGAAGCAATTAACAAAGTATTCGGAAGACATTCTAAATCTGTTAAAGTCTCTTCTACTAAAGCTATGCATGGTCATCTAATAGGCGCAACAGCAGCAATCGAACTCTTGGCTTGCACGCTTGCCATAAACGAAAACGTTATCCCTCCAACTATTAATTATTTAGGTTTAGATCCTGCTTGCGATCTTGATGTAGTTCCAAATCACTCTCAAGAAATAAAAAGTGTAGACGTTGTTCTTAACAATTCTTTCGCATTTGGTGGAATGAACGCAGTGTTAGCGCTCAAAAAATATTTAAATTAGGCACTAGCCCAGCTTTTTTATTTTTATTTTTGTTATGCGATTTCCTTTTCTCTTTAATATTTCATACCGAAAGCCATTAAAAATAAAAATTTGTTTTTCAGAGGGTATTGACTGTGCTTCATGTATTACAAGACCTGCAACTGTGTTGGCCTCCTCATCTGGGATATTCCAGTCTCTATGTCTATTAAGATCTCTAATAGTCATATTCCCCTCGACTATTAATGAGTTGTCATTAAGCTCCTTTACCTGTTGTTCAATCACATCATGCTCATCACTAATTTGACCCACTATTTCTTCTAAAATGTCCTCTAACGTTATGAGCCCTCGAAGGTCACCATACTCATCCACTACAAGAGCAAAGTGTGATTTTCTTTTTAAGAATTGTTTCATTTGTTGATCAAGAGTAGTGGTCTCTGGAACAAAATAAGGCTTCATTGCAACCTCGAGTATATTCATATCATTTACATTGAATCTTTTTGTAGACTGCCCAAGCCCAAATCCCTTGAATGATCTTAAGACATCCTTTGCATGAAGTACCCCAATCACATTCTCCGGGTTGTCTTCATAGATTGGAAGTCTGGTATACGGAGACTTTAGACACTTCTCGAAAATCTCATTAGGGGAACTATTAGTGCTTATCATTTCGATTTGACTACGATGTAACATTATCTCTTCTACTTCTCGATTGCCAAGGTCCAAGGCTCCAAGGAGAATATCTCTAGCTTCTTTCTGCACTGCCCCTTCAGAGTGATGAAGCGATATAGCGCCTGCTATTTCCTCAGTTGCCATTTCTTCAATGTTATCGTCGGACTTAACTCCAAAAGCGTTGAAAGTAATTCTTACAAAAAATCTAATTGCTTTAATAAAGGGAGTAAAGGCAAATACAAAGAACCTGACTAAACCTGCAACCCTTATTGAAACACCTTCTGGATTGGTAATCGCGTAAGTTTTGGGCATAATTTCAGCAAAGACTAATATTAAAAAGGTCATAGTAAATGTAGCTATTATGACACCATTCTCTTGAAATAATGATGTAAAGAGAGAAGTTGCAAGAGAGGTCGCAAGTATATTCACTAAATTATTTCCTAATAGCAATGCTCCGAGCAAGCTCTCACCATTTTCTTTCAAAGCTAATGCTCTTGTTGCCATTTTTGAACCCTTCGCTTTCAGTGCGGTTAGTTTGGCTTTACTTGCTCCTGTGAGAGCTGTTTCAGATCCAGAGAAAAAAGCCGAAATAATTAGCAGGCCAGCAATTGAGATTGATACTAACCAAAAATTCGTGTCAATAAGCATAATTTATTCCTTTCCTACATACTTACGTATATGTTTATAAGTTTTTAAAATCTTTTTTAGCAAAAGGGTGATTTTCTTGAACACTCTTTATCATTTTTTCATCAAGAATATGGGTATAAATCTCAGTGGTACTAAGGTTTTTGTGACCAAGTAGCGTTTGTATTACTCTTAGATCGGCACCATTTGACAATAAATGGGATGCGAATGCATGTCGGATTTTGTGCGGAGAAACGTAACGCGGGTTTAGTCCTGCGAATTTAGCAATTTTTTTGATAATCAAGAAAAATCTCTCTCTATTCAAATAGCCATCTTTTGATCTTGAAGGAAATAAAAAATCACTTTCATAAAACGCTATGTTCGTTTTTTTTAACTCCGCCAAATATTTTTTAATCGCTGACATAGCTAATTTCGAAATCGGAACCATACGTTCTTTATTTCCTTTACCTTTAATTAATATTATTTCTGGCATGCCAATAAAAAGTGATTTTCGTAATGAAACTAGTTCACTAACTCTCATCCCACTTGCATACAGGATTTCAATTAAAGCTTTGTTTCTTGTTTTCTCAAGCTTATTTTTTCCTACTTTACTAGCAGAGTTTAATATTCTTAGCACCTCTTCTTCAGATAAGAAGCCAGGTATTTTTTTTTCTTTTTTAAAGTTTTTTATATCCTCACATGGGTTCCGATCAAGCAAACCTTCCTTCATTAAAAATTTAAAAAATTGTTTAACAGTAGATAATCTCCTTGAAATGGTATTATCTGCAAAGTGCCTTTCTCTTTGATTTTGGAAAAATTTGTTAATATCGTTTTTTCTAAGTGTTTCAACATTTAAGTTTTTATCTTTTATAAAAGTAAAGAAAATCTTTAGATCCGCTCTGTATGAAGACGCTGTATTTAGGCTCATATTTTTTTCAGTTACCAGACTTAGTAGAAAGTTCGATGATATATTATCGACATTTTTCATTTGCTACGAACCAATTTTTTTTAAGGTATTTAAAGCTATTAGCTCGACAGAAATTTCGTTCACTAAATCAATAAGTCCAATTTTCGCAAGCATACTTAAGCTCAGTTTCACCTCTTCGAAGTCAGTTGAAAGACCATTTTCTAGTAGATTTAAACTTTCTAATAAAATTAAACCTTTTTCCATTTGAGCATCAAGGTTTCTATTTATAGGAAAACTTTTTTTAATTATTTCTATGTTTAGCTTTTTTACTAATTCGCAGAGCCCAGAGTCTGTTTCATGTTTTATGAACTCCTTTTTTTTAATATCTACCAAGCAGTTGATATCAGGATTACTTGACTCCATCATAAAAAACTCATTGGGTAGGCCATCGGTTAGACTCAGTAGAGCAATGGCTAGATCTTTCAGTCCTTTGTCATCAGAATAATATAAGTTTTTTAGTTCATCTACGTATTCATTAGACAGATGCACTAGTAATTTTTTTTTTTGAAATACTTTCGTAGCTTGTTTAAGAGCTAAAAGTTTTCTGTGTTCACTATCGCCATTAAAAGCCTTCTCTAATTGCATTACAACTATTGTTGCATCATTAGCGTTCTCTTTGTCTTCAATTAGGCTTGATCTGTATAAGCTAAATAGAGTGTTTGCGTTAACTACGTGCTTTGATGCTAACTGCTCCATAGATTTAATTCGTATTTTGGGAGGAATACCTAATAAACTGAATGCATATGCGTATTTGTTTGGAAGTATGTCAGGAGGTGTTAATTCTTTCTTGCCATGCATTAGATAAAAGGTAGTCGGACTTAGGTCATTAATCTCAATGTCATAAAGGCTATTAGTTTCAATGTCTGGATCTAAATAATTTAATAATAATTTTTTTTCCTTTTCATCAAATTGTTTCAAAGTTGAACCCACTGTAAAAGCTAAGGCGGCAGCTTGCCAGTCATTTTTCCTTACCAAACATATTATTTTAAACTGAAGCATTCCCTCAAAGTTTGGATATTTATTTGCCAAATCACAAGTTTTTGACAGTCTTCCGTTCAGAGATGCAACTTGAATTTTTCTCTTCATGAGTTCAACAGACGGTTCTTTAATATAATTTAGGATCTCTTCTACTTCATCAATCGCACCCAAATTGATAAGTTGATCGATACGTGACAATAGGAACAAATATCCCATGTTCTTCACTCCTATGGAGTTTAAAGGAGGCTTTGCATCTACCAGTAAAAGTCTTTTAAATATTTTATTAGTGGAAGTTAAAGTAAGATTAGGCATACTGTTTAGCTTTTCCGAAAGTACTTTTTCGCTTGAGTTTCTCCATAAATCACTTGGGAACTTAGTTCGCTCAATTGAGATTAATCCTATTCCATTTACGTTTACCGCTCCCAGGAAATTTTCTTCAACATTTTTTTTATCTAAAATGGAGTTTGACGATTTAGATATTAATGGGCTCTTGCCTATACCATTATATTCTTTGGTCGCATCCTGATGCTTACTTTCGTCCGAAAATGCTTTAGAGGATATTATTACTAAGGCTATAAAAAATAAGAAAAAAGCCCTAATTTGTTGATTTATCATCGATATTGACTTCAATAATTACTTCACCTTTGGGAGGATCTTGTTCAACAAACAAATATAATAAAAAAGTTGAAATAAATATTATTACGAAACCTATAATATAGTATTTTACCAATCTTAATTCGTCCTCACTAAAACCCGACTCTCTTTATATAGTAAGTTTTTGCACCAATATACGTTTTACTTGTTATATAAAACAAATAATTACAATGTTGATATAATAAATGAATTTATGCAATGAAACAAATTTTATCTAAATCGATAGTGTTAACAGGTTTAATGGGAAGCGGGAAAAGCGCTATTGGTAAAGTCCTTTCTGAAATGATGGGGGTCCCATTATCAGATACTGACAAAATAATTGAAAAAGAAGTTGGAAAAACCATTTATGAAATTTTTAATGACTCAGGTGAAAAATACTTTAGGCAAGTTGAAGAAGAAGTTGTGGGTCGAGTATTAGATAAAGCTGCACACATAATTTCAACAGGTGGTGGATCTATATTATCTTCGAAAACAAGGAAAGCGATTAAATCAAAATCTTTTTCTATTTGGGTTCAGTGTAATGTTGATATTATATCAAAGCGTATTCACCATCAGGAAAAACGACCTCTTTTAAAGAATAAAAATATATTAGATACTTTGGTCAAGAAGAATAGAGAAAGAGTTAAGTTCTATAGACAAGCAGATACTTATATTGTCAATGAAAACTCTAATGTAGAAATGACTGTAGAGGCCATAGTCAAAGAACTTTTGTTTAAAAAGGTGATACATAAATAATGATACGTAAAAAGTCTATAAACATTCGCTCTAAGAAAACCACTTACGATATATTGATAGGTAAAAATCTTTTTAAAGAAAAAAATAACTATCTTCAATTAGCTTTAGCAGATAAGAAAATCGCTATAATTTCTGATAAAACTGTTCATCGCTTACAATATGCAAATTTTTTGGATCAAATAAGTGATTTAAAAGTTGATCCTCACTTATTTTTGATAGAACCAGGTGAACCTTCGAAGAATTGGAACGTTCTGAAAAAAGTTATCGATTGGCTAACTGAGCTAAATTTTGACAGGACAGATTATGTTATCGCTTTTGGTGGAGGAGTAGTCGGAGATCTAGTATCTTTAGCTGCAAGTTTATTTCGTAGAGGTATAAATTTAATTCAAGTTCCGACAACTTTATTATCTCAGGTAGATAGTTCAGTAGGAGGCAAAACAGCTGTAAATAATGGACCAGCAAAAAACTCTATTGGAACGTTTTATCATCCTAAAGTTGTTTTTTGTGATACATCTTTTTTAAGCACCTTGCCGGAGCGAGCATTTCTTGCAGGATATGCAGAGGTTTTAAAAATGGCTCTTGTTTTTGATAAGGATTTTTACAAATTTTTAACAGAAAACCAGAAGCTTATATCATCGCGAGATGAGGTAGTTTTGTTGCACATCATTGAAAAATCTCTTGGACTAAAAAGCAAGGTTGTCGAAATCGATGAAACCGAGCAGGGAGATAGAGCACTCTTAAATTTTGGTCATACCTTTGGACACGCTTTAGAGACTTATTTTAGCTACTCGGAAAAATTACTACATGGAGAAGCAGTCTCCCTCGGAATAGTTCTTGCTGCTCGTTTTTCTAACCAAGAGGGTTATTTGAGCGAACGAAAGCTTAAGAATATAGACGAACACTTGCGTTCAATGAAACTTCCTACCGTAACAACTCAAATTCATAATGCTAAGCTAGATATATTAAAACTGTTGACATTTATGAAACAAGACAAAAAAGTGATCGGCGACAATATTAACTTGATTTTATTGAAAGATATAGGTAATGGCTTTATTGAAAGAAATGTGTCTTTTCAAAAATTAGAAAAATTTTTACAAGTTCAATTAAGTTAGAGAATGGTTACCAAGCTCCATATTGATTTTAATAAACCGCTAAAACAAAAAGATAGATTATTATCAATGTTTTTGTCTAGAAAAGCAGTGGCGGGATTGATTGTTTTAATAGTAGCTATCTGGATGATACCTGGTTTATTTGTCGAGAATATTGAAAAAAGTGATGCAATAAAACGAGATGATACTGAAAAGGTGTTTGTAGTATCCGCTCAAAAAGTACAAAACCGCGATACTTACAAGGTTGTGAGAGCCAGTGGCGTGCTAAAACCAGTTTTTGAAGTTGATGTCTTAAGTAAGAAAGATGGGGAAGTAAAAGAAATAGTAAAACAACGCGGGCAGCTAGTTGAAAAAAATGATATCATACTCGAAATAGATAAGGGAACGATACTGGAACAGCTAGAGGCTGGAGAGGCTGCCTTGCGATTGGAAGAGAAAAATTACTCAATTACTGAAAGCCTATCGAAGAAAGATATGACATCAGAGTTGAATTTGGTTAGGGCTGAGGCCTCTTTGACACGAGCAAAAGCAGATATTGCCAATTTGCGAAATAATCTTAAAAATAGCACTGTTATTGCGGGTATTGGTGGAGTGCTCGAGATGTTAAATGTTGAAGCCGGTCAATTTGTAAAAAAAAATCAAAATATTGGGAAAATAATTGATCTTTCAAAAATGTTGCTATTCGCACCGGTGGCTCAAACAGACGTTTCTAAAATATCGCTAAGTGATGAAGTTGTAGTCAATGTAACCGGAGTAGGAAATAGAAGGGGTGTGGTTAAACGTATAGCGTCTTCAGCCAGTGAGGCGACCCGAACATTCATTGTTGAAATTGAAATTAATAATACAGACAGTTCTTTGAAGGCTGGAATGAGTGCGGAGGTTGGCATTTTAGTCGAGAAGGTTCAGGCTTTTTCGATATCTCCTGCGCACTTAGCAATTGGAGAAGATGGGTCTTTAAAGGTAAAAACAGTAAGAAATAATATAGTTTTTGAGAATGATGTTTTGTTGGTAAGAACCTCAGGTAATTTTGCTTTGGTTTCTGGATTGCTAGATGATGATATCGTTTTAACAAATGGTCAGGCTTTCGTGAGCCCAGGAGACGAAATAGAGTATAAAATTAATTGAGACAAAAAATATGAAATCAATAATTGAAGGCTGCTTTAAAAGACCTGGTGCCGTAATTTTGGCCCTAGTATTGATCTTCTTTTCAGGTATCAATGCATTTTTATCTATACCTAAAGAAGCATCACCAGACGTAGAAATTCCTGTTGCATATGTTAGTGTAGCTTACGAAGGTATATCTCCTTCTGATGCAGAAAAATTGTTAACTAAGCCACTTGAAAAACAGCTAAAAACAGTTGCAGGACTAAAAAAAATGACGTCAGCAGCAACGGAAGGTTATACATCCATAACGGTTGAGTTTGATGCAGGTGAGGATATAGATCTTGTTCTAGAGGACGTACGGCAAGCTGTCGATGATGCAAAAAAAGATTTACCAAAAAATGCAGAAGAACCAAAGGTAACAGAAATAAGTTTGGCATTATTCCCAATCTTGTCAGTGTCTTTGTCTGGAAACGTTCCGGAGTCTTCTCTTATTAACATAGCGAATAATATTAAAGAAAAAGTTGAAAGTGTAGCCGGTGTTCTAGAGGTAGAAGTCGGTGGTGACAGAAAAGAAGTCATAGAAATACTTATTGATGCTAGTTCTATAGAATCTTACGGTATAAACCCACAAAACGTTATTGGTTTGGTGGCGGCTAATAATCAATTAGTAACCGCAGGTGCTATTGAAAATGAAAATGGTAGGTTGGTTGTTAAAGTACCTGGAGTTGTTGAAACATTAGATGAACTTTTTGCAATGCCTATAAAAATTGCGGACGGCACCACCATAAATTTTGGTGATATTGCGATTATAAGAAGAACTTTTGAAGATAAAAAAAGTTGGTCCAGAGTCAATGGTAAACCAGCTGTCGTTTTAGATATAAAAAAGAGAGTAGGATCGAATATAATTGACGTAGTTGATGCCTCAAAAAAAGTGATCTCTGAAGAAGTGTCTAACATTCCAGGAAATATAAATGTAGATTATTTATTTGACGAATCTAAGTCAGTCAGAAATTTACTTAATGATTTAGGTAACAACGTTTTCGCTGCAGTTTTAATCGTCTTGGTAATAGTAGTGCTGGCATTAGGAATAAAAAATGCTCTTTTAATTGGGTTTGCGATACCCAGTAGTTTTCTTCTTGGCTTTATCATTTTGAGCTACTTTGGGGTAACTATGAATATAATCGTCTTGTTTTCTCTTATACTCGTAGCAGGTATTCTGGTAGATGGAGTTATTGTTACAACAGAGTATGCTGACCGAAAAATATCTTTGGGCCATGATAGAAAAGCTGCCTACTTAGAGGGTTCGGTAAGAATGTCATGGCCTATAATAGCCTCTACAGTAACTACTTTGATGGTATTTTTTCCTTTATTGGTTTGGCCTGGTATTGTTGGTCAATTTATGAAATATTTGCCAATAACAATGATTGTAGTTTTGTCAGCATCTCTTTTAATGGCCTTGATTTTCATTCCAATATTAGGAAGCTTTCTCGGAAAAATTTCAACTGACAAAAGAACTAAAACAACGCCCCCAAAACTTTATAAAGATATTCTTAAAATCTCAGTAACACGACCGATACTTTCAATTTTTTTGGTAGGTTTATTGATAGTGGGATCTTACACGGCATATTTTTCTGCTAAATTAGGAGTGCAATTTTTCCCAGATATTGAACCAGAACAAGCAGTTGTTCAAATTCTTTCTAGGGGTGACCTGTCTGCTTCAGAAAAAAATTCTTTAGTGAAAGATACAGAGGCTTCAATTGCTAATTTAAATGGCGTAGATATAAATTTTGCAAAAACGGGGGCTGACGGCAGGACTAAAGATCTAGTGGGCTCGGTGCGAACCATTTTCTCTGATTGGGATGAACGTGAAACAGCCGCTGATTTAATGGAAAGTATGAGAGGGAGTGTTAAATTTTTAGAAGGTGCTAACATAAATATAGTAGCGCAGAAGGAAGGCCCGGGAGGGCAAGGAAAGCCGGTAAGAATTGAAATAACGGGCACTGACTTTGATCAATTGAACAAAGCGTTATTTGTTATTAGACAGAAAATGAACAAAATAGATGGTTTTATTGATATTTCAGATAACTTGCCGTCTCCGGGCTTAGAATGGAATTTAAATATCGATAGAGAAATAGCCGCTCGACATGGTGTTACAGTTGCCAGTTTGGGCACAATGGTAAAGTTACTTACCAAAGGAGTAAAAGTTTCAGATTACAGGCCGGACGATACGGACGAAGAGCTTGAGGTGTTTTTGAGGTATATAAAGTCTGAACGAAATTTAGATAGACTTCAGGAATTACGAGTTCCTACATCCGACGGAAGATATGTACCGTTGTCAGTATTTGCTGAACTTACGCCAGAAAAAAAGGGAGGCACCATTTCTCGTTTAGATGGAAACAGACTTCGATCTATAGAGGCAAATGTGAAGGAAGGAATGCAAGCACCGTTTTTAATTGAAAAACTTAAGAGTGGAATAGAGAATGTAACTTTCCCAAAAAGTGTGAGCGTAAACTTTGCAGGTGAGGATGAAGATATCAAGGAAACACAAGCTTTTCTTGGGCAATCCCTAGTTTTCTCTCTAGTGTTAATGTCAATTGTTTTAATGATCCAGTTTAATTCAGCATGGCAAACTATCGTAACAATGTCTGCGATCATTTTATCAACGGGCGGTATATTCTTGTTACTCTTTTTGACAGAAAGACCTTTTGGTGTCGTTATGTCTATGCTTGGTCTGATTGCACTTGCAGGTATTGTTGTAAATAATAATATTGTTTTGATTGACACCTTTAATGAATATAAAAGAAAAGGACATAATCATAGAGAAGCGGCTTACATGGCAGGACTTACAAGGTTTAGGCCCGTTATTCTGACAGCTATTACAACGATATTAGGCCTTGTTCCGATGGTCTTCAGTCTAACCATAAGATTTTCTGAACGAGATATACTTGTGGGAGCTCCTTCTTCTCAGTGGTGGGTCGATCTCTCTAGTACAATTGCTGGTGGGCTGACTTTTGCCACGTTCCTCACGCTAATAGCCACCCCAGCCTTGCTGGTGATCGGAAGGACATCAGTTTTCTCAATAAAAAATAAATTAGTCACTCTATTAAAAACAAAGCTTAGTACCAAAACGGTATCAACTTAGCGCTGCCTTCGCAGCCTTTTTTGATTAAAGTTCACGTTCGGTAGTTTTTTAATCTTAAAAAGCTCTGGATGGGAAGAGCTGTTGTCAGGAAAGGCTGAGCCTTCCACAAAGTGTTTTTGAAAATTGGGCTCAACAGCAGTTTCAATTTTATGGACTTTTCTTACGACCGAAGAGATTTCTCTCCTCGAGCTTACGTCTAAAAGAGCGATGATCGCTCCTGCACCTGCCGAGTTTCCACTCGCCACAATTTGGCTGACTTGTGCATCAGGTACTAGACCAATAATTAAAGCATGTTCGGGAGATATCTGTGAGCCAAAAGCGCCTGCCAGTAAAATACTATCTATTCTGTTCACTCTGCTTTTTTCCAATAAAATTTTGAAGCTTGCATGTAGGGCTGCTTTAGCTAGTTGAATTGCTCTGATATCCATGTTGGTTATAGATAATGAAACTTTGTTATCACTATATAAGAGATAGGAATTTGTTCTTTCAGAACTAGTACACCTATTTGAACCAGTTTGTGCTGCTGAACCAATTAGTCCATTCGCATCTAGTAGCCCAGCTAAACGCATTTCTGCGACTGCTTCTATAATTCCAGATCCACAAATACCCGTTACTCCAACCCCAGATACGTTTTCTGAAAATCCTTCTTCATTAGACCATTGCTCACAACCTATAACTTTAAAACGTGGTTCTTTGGTAATTGGATCTATGCGAACTCGTTCAATAGCGCCAGGTGCTGCTCTTTGACCTGCTGAAATCTGTGCCCCTTCAAGTGCTGGACCAGTTGGGCAAGAACAAGCAAAAATTTCCTCGCCTCTGGCTAGAAGTATTTCGGCGTTAGTTCCGATGTCAATTAAAAGAGTAGTGGTATCTTTTAACTTTTGTGGCTGTTCTGCTATCAAAACAGATGCAGCGTCAGCACCAACGTGTCCTCCAATGCATGGCACTGTATAAACATAGCTTTCTGGATTTAGAATTATTCCTATATCTTTTGATTTGATAGTGAGGCTGTCTGAAAGCGCTAGAGGGAATGGGGCTTGACCCAGTTCCTTCGGATCAATCCCAAGAAGAAGATGATGCATAATGGGATTAGCAACAAAAACAATTTCAAAAACGCTATCTAGTTTGATCTCATGTTTTTCTGCAATTTTTCTTGTAAGCTCATTTATACCCTGTATGACGGAATTATTTAACGTCGCTAAACCTTTTTCCTCCATCATGCAATATGAAACTCTACTCATGACGTCTTCACCATACCTTATCTGTGGATTCATTATACCCATGCTGCCAACAATCTTCCCTGAGTTTAAATCACAAAGAGTAGCTGCAATTGAGGTTGAACCTAAATCAATTGCTACCCCAAATGCTGGTATCTCGGAATATCCAGAGTGAATGTCTACAATTTCTGGAACGGAGTTTTCTTTATAATATAGTAAAACCGTAATTCCCCAATCACCTCTTCTCAATTTCTCCTGTAAATCTTTGAGAATACGAACACTGCATGTAACCCCTTGAATATTCCAATCATCCTTCAAACTAATTTTTAGGCGTTCAAAGTCGCTCTCAAGAGAGTCAAGTTGTGGCTCAGAAACCTGAACATAAAAGGCTTTAACGGATGTATTAAGAGAGAAATCGCGCAAATTGGTTTCTTTTTTTATAATTTGTTTATGAATTTGACTATCCTCAGGAACATCTACCACTAAATCACCAAGAATTTTTGTTTGGCATCCAAGCCTTCTCTCCTCAGATAAATGAAATTTAGTTCTATAGATAAGCTCAGTTTCATTTCTTTCTGACACGCTTGTTTCTTTGGAACGAATATTTAATTTGTTAAATTCTCCAAAAGTCAGCTCTACCTGACATTTTGAGCACCTGCCCCGAGCACCACAAATGCTATTTAAGTCTACAGAGAGTTTTTGGGCAGCCTCAAGTATAGTCGTTCCTTTTTTTACGCGCCCCCTTATTCCTGAGGGTGTAAATACAATGGTCGCTGAAGAATTTCTGTTTTCCATTTAATAATCTTATAATCTTTGTCGACGTCTTCTTGTAGTTCTCACGCTAACGCCCCCTTCTTCTACAACTCTATTAGATCTGATCCAGTTTGCCCCATTAGGATCATGGTTCATTAAAAAGTCTGCTGACCTTATAGCGTTAATTTCACTCTCATTAGTGGGATTCATTATTGCACTTGTCAGGCCAGAGCAAATGGCCATCGAAAGATATGAAGCATTAATTCCATGTCTATTAGGTAGTCCAAATGAAATATTAGAAGCACCACAAGTTGAATTAACTCCAATTTCACGAAGTTTCTTAACTAAGTCAAAAACTTGTAAACCAGCAGTTGCCATAGCACCAATGGGCATAACTAAAGGGTCTACAATAATATCATTCTTAGGTATTCCGTAATCAGCAGCTCTATTAATTATTTTTTTTGCTACTTGAAAACGTACTTCTGGATTTTCAGATATTCCTGTATCATCGTTGGATATCGCAACAACGGGTACATTATACTTTTTGACTAGTGGAAGAATTGTTTCCAGTCTCTCTTCTTCGCCTGTAACGGAATTAAGAAGAGGACGTCCCTTTGCTGTCTCAAGACCTGCTTCTAAGGCAGCAGGTACAGAGCTATCTATACAAATTGGAACGTCAGTCAAGCTTTGAACTAAGTTAATTAATTTTTTGATTAACGGTGGTTCTGTGATATTAGGATCAGGGTTATCATTATAAACAACACCAGCATTTACATCGAGGATGTGAGCCCCACACTTAACCTGATCGAGTGCATCCTTTTCTACAGTTGAAAAATCCTCGCTTTGCAACTCCAGTGAAAGCTTTTTTCTTCCCGTAGGGTTTATTCTTTCTCCGATGATACAAAAAGGTTCATCAAAGCCAATTTTTACTGTTTTAGATAATGACTCTATTATTGTAACGCTCATTTTCCCTCCTATGCTGGTGTGTCGATATTTCTTGCAAAAGCTGCGCTAGCTTCTATTCCTCCTAAAGGGAAAAAATGAAGAGAGTGTACGTTTTTAAAAAGCTTGTTTTTTTTATTTGAATTTAAATCGTCAATCATCTCTGTTGGTTCAAAAGGTAATAGTAGTTTGGTTAAATCCTTAGCTCTCTTTTTTAAGACTGATATAGAGGGTCCAACTCCACACATAATAGCGTACTTTATCAAAGTTTGTAGTTTTGTTGGCCCTACCAAGCCTAAGCTTATTGGTAAATTAATTTGTTCGCTTTCCAATACTTCTAACCATTCCATTACAGGTCGAAGATCGAAACAAAACTGGGTAGTAATTCCAATTTGCAACTTTGTTTTTTTTGCAAACTTTTGTTTTATCTTGAGAGCATTTATAGTCCTTTCTAGAGACCCATCTTTATCAATGTCTTTATTCCCCTCTGGATGGCCTGCGATTTGAATTCTTTTAAATGCATGTTTTTCAAAGATCCCAGTTTCTAACATTTGAATGGAATTAAATAACTCTCCTTTTGGGTTTTTTCCATTTCCTGCGAGCAATAAACTTTGATTTACGCCTAAAGACGAATACTCTTTAACCCAATCTTCAAGTTCACCTGTGTCACGGATAATTCTTGCTGGGATATGAGGCATTGGGGCCATTCCCTCAGATATTAATCTTTTACAGGTAAAAAACATTTCTTCAACCGGTGTGTCTTCTAAATGCGCGACATAAACTGTTGTTTTCTTTGGCA
>CACJWR010000030.1 GCA_902596985.1 uncultured Alphaproteobacteria bacterium | reverse complement strand
TTCCCGACGCTATGGTTATTATTTGGATATCTTCATATTTCATATTTTGGGCAAGACTGTTAAGTGACGGCATCTCTTTTTTACATGGTGCGCACCAAGTAGCCCAGAAGTTTATTATCAAAATATCTTTGTCGTACCCAAGCTCAACCATATTTTCATTGGCATCCAAGATAAGGGGTTTTGGCAGCACCTCCGTCTTTTCTGAGAAAATAAATTTTCTAAGCTCTCCCCTTATAATATCTTTAGTTTTTTCAGCATAGTTACTCTCAGCAATAGCTGAAATTGAAAAAAAAAGATTTACGATAAGTATTAAAGGCCCTAGTTTTAGCATTGAAATCGTATACATGATCTACGATGTAGTGGTGGAGTTCAAAATGTCTAATAAGAAAAAATCAAATGAAATGTGGGGAGGGAGGTTTTCTGAGAAGTCTACTGATCTTCTTACAAAAATAAACTCTTCGATAGATATTGATAAACGACTGGCATTTGAGGACATTTTAGGTTCAAAAGCCCATGTTGAGATGCTTGCTAAAATGAATATCATAACTAAACAAACAAAAAAAAAGATATTGAGCGGATTAAAAAAAATAGAGAAGGAGTTAAAAGACGGTGATTTCGTTTTTAACAACTTGCTAGAAGACATTCATATGAACATAGAATCGAGGTTAGGAGAAATTATTGGCTCAGAGGCAGGTCATATACACACTGCAAGGTCAAGAAATGATCAAGTCGTTACTGACTTTAGACTGTGGATAAGAAAAGCTATTGAAGAGATAGAGTTGGAACTATCGAGACTCCAGATGACTATCCTAAAAAAAGCGGAGCAAAATATAGAAATAATTTTCCCAGGTTACACTCATCTGCAAGTTGCCCAACCCGTAAGATTCAGTCATCACTTACTTGCTTATTTAGAAATGTTCGGGAGAGATTTAGAAAGATTTAAGCAAACTAAAGAGAGATTGAATGAATGTCCTCTGGGAGCGGCTGCTTTGGCTGGAACTTCTTTCCCGATTGATAGGTTTTATACAGCTAAAACGCTTGGTTTTAGTACTCCAATGAGAAATAGTATGGATGCAGTTTCCGACAGGGACTTTGTTTTAGAATTTTTATCTGGCTCTGCCATCACCATGGTACACTTTAGTAGATTAGCAGAAGAGCTTATTCTTTGGGGATCGATAGAGTTTGACTTTATATCGCTACCTGATTCTTTAGTCACGGGCTCTTCAATAATGCCACAGAAGAAAAATCCTGATGCCGCGGAACTTATTCGTGCTAAGACTGGTAGAGTTAATGCGGCGCTACTATCTCTCCTAACAGTAATGAAGGGCCTACCTTTAGCTTATGCTAAAGACATGCAAGAGGATAAAGAGGCCGTTTTTGATACTTTTGATACTTTAATACTTGTAATAAAAATAACTCAGGAACTCATAGAAAATATGAAAGTTAAGAAAACAAATATGTATGATGCAGCATCAAAAGGGTTTTCTACAGCAACTGATTTGGCAGATTGGTTTGTTAGAGATTTAGGCATGCCTTTTAGAGAGGCGCATGCGTTGACTGGAAAATTTGTGGAAGTTGCTTCTGAAAAAAATATCAAACTTAGTGAATTGAGCTTAGATGATCTTAAAAAGGTCAATCCAAAGATAAACAAAAATGTTTTTAAAATTCTATCTCCTGAAAACTCTATTGAGTCGAGAAATAGTTTCGGTGGAACAGCATCTAGGGAGATAAAAAGACAAATAAGATTTTGGAAGAGAAGATTAAATGTGTAAGTGGATGTTTTATATTGTAATAATAGTATTTTGCCTTAACGTTTCCGGCTGTGGTGTCAAATCATCACCCTTTTTGAATGAAAAAACTAACCTTGTTAAAGATGAATAAACATATTTCTTACAAACTGGATCAGCTTTTCGTAGAAGACGTAGCTGTAAGCGAGATAACAAGCAATTTGAGAACCCCATTCTATGTTTATTCACGTACAAGTATAAAGGATAACTTTGATCGGTTTACTAGATCGTTAAAAGGATTGGATAGTATAATTTGTTACTCAGTCAAAGCTAATTCAAACCTCTCGGTTTTAGAAACTATTGCCAAACTTCGAGGTGGCGCTGATGTTGTTTCACTTGGAGAATACCATCGGGCATTAAAAGCAGGTATCGACCAAAGGAGAATTGTATTTTCTGGAGTAGGAAAGCAGGATTTTGAAATTGCGGAAGCACTTAAATCTTCTCTGTTACAGTTTAATATTGAAAGTGTGTCTGAATTGGAGTCGATCAATAAAATAGCGGTTAGTCTCAATAAGCAGGCACCAATCGCTTTTAGAGTTAATCCAGACATAGACGCAGGCACACATGAAAATATTTCAACTGGTAAAGCTGATAATAAATTTGGCATTCCGATTGACAAGGCCAAAGAGGTTTACCAGTATGCAAACAAACTTGAAAAAAATAAAGATTGTGGGTATTGATGTACACATAGGGAGCCAGATAAGTAACTTAAATGCATTTCGCCAAACATTTGAACACTTGGCAAAGCTCATTGACGAGCTTAAAAATATTAACATTCATTTAGAAAATATCGATATTGGTGGTGGCTTGGGCATCAAATATACAGATGAGGATTTAGAACCTGACCTGCATGAATATAGTGCCCTAGTGAAAAAGATATTAGGACATTTAAATTGTAGAATTATTTTTGAGCCAGGCAGATATATAGTGGGGAATTGTGGTATTCTAGTAACTAAGGTTCTTTATAAGAAGACATCTCAAAACAAAAATTTTCTTATTACTGACGCAGGTATGAATGACTTTTCTCGAACTGCGTTATATGGTGCGACACACAAGTTAATACCTTTATATAAAAATAAGAGCGGAAAGACCGGGATCTTTGACGTGGTAGGACCTGTCTGTGAATCAACCGATACTTTTCTAAAAAATTATCTTGTTGAAGGAGCAGAAACAGGAGACTTTCTAGCTTTTTTGGATGTCGGTGCATATGGGGCAGTTCTGTCCTCTGAGTACAATACAAGACCACTAGTTCCGGAGATTATGGTTTATAATAAACGTTATGAACTCGTTAGATCTAGACCAACTTATGAAGAAATATTTGACAGGGAAACTATGCCAAATTGGGAATGAAATCTAGTATCTTCTCAATAGTTATTAAAATTATATCTTTGAAAATGGCAGTATAGAGGCTAATTTGTGTCATAATCTCAGGCGCGAACGGTACTTCTCTAAGTAGATCCTCTAGAAACAAAATAGTTAGGTTATAGGTAAAAAAACTAATTATTATTACGATTGATAAAGTTACTAATAATTTTCGCCTCTTTGGCTTATTTTCTTTCGGTACCGTCTCTTTATTTTCTAGGTTTGGTTGCTTAGCCTTCTTTAAAAGTTCAGATGACTCTTTGAGTCTTCTCTCAATCTCTATTTCCTTGACATCTCTTTCTTCAATTTCCTCGTTAGTAGCGCTCTCTTGGTTACTTCTAATTTTTGGAAATGTTTTTGAAGGGCCCTCTTCCCCATTCTCGTTACCTTCCTCACTTGTCTCAAATTGGAAAATATGGTCAGTCTCAGTATCATTTTTTGAGTCAATTCTCTTTGTAAGATTACCAAAACTATTTTGAACTTCCTCAAGAGCTAACGTGTTCAGCTCCATTTTTCCTACTTCTGTATTTGTATCCTCAATTACACCATCACTTTTAGTTTCCATTGAGTCAGTTACTATTCTTTTTGTTTGTTCAAGCTTTTCAAACTTGTCGACCCAGGAGCTCCCACATTCAATACAAACAAACTTAACCGTCTTAGTAAGAGACGATCTCTCATTTACTTTGTATTCAGCATTACAATCAGGGCAGAAAACGTGCATAAATTAAATTATTTTCTCTTGTCAACAGTCTGTGATAATAAAGTGAAAGTGCAAATTTTGAAATAAAATTCTGAATTATTGGTAAGAAAGTCTATAAATGAACGGTAAACTAAAGGATATCAGCACTGGATTGATTATTTATACTCTTCTGGGAGTGATGGGAGTATTTCTACTACCTTATGCTAGCACCTCCAAAGAAAATGCTTTGAAGGTGATCAGATTATACTGTCGAGTAGTTTTTTGGATACTAAAAAAAGTTTATAATATAGAAATTTTGGTAAAAGGTATGGTGCCAGATAATAAAGCTTCAATAGTGTGCTCAAAACACCAGTCTTTTTTAGATGTTTTGATTTTGTTGAACGTCTTACCTGAGCCAAAATTTATAATGAAATCTGAACTATCTTGGGTTCCAATTCTTTCTACATATGCAAGAAAAATTGGATGTGTAAATGTTAAAAGGAACGATAAGTCAAGAAGTTGGCATGCTTTAAAACAAGCAATTACGAAGGAGGCTCGGAATCAATCGGGTCAGTTAGTAATTTATCCTGAAGGCACAAGAACCATACCTGGACAAAAAGTAGAATATAAGAAGGGTGTTTTGGTCTTATTCTCTAGTCTTAATCGTCCTCTATATTTAGTTTCAACTAATGCGGGCATCGCGTGGTCAAAAAGTGGCGAGTTCAAAGAAAATTCAAATGCATCGATAAACTTTATAGAGAAGATAAATTATTCTAAAAAAGGAGAGCATTTTTTGAACTATATCAAGACAAAGATTGATGAAGACTCTCAAAAACTTTATGAAGAAGAAGTCGTTAGAGGTTAGATAAAGAACCCATATTTATATATTTATCTGAACGTTGTTTTTTGATTTTTTGTCTGTCTATATTCTGGAAAGTGATAATTTCTTCCAAGAGGCTTTTTTTAACTTCCTCTAAAGCTTTCTTTTTGTCCCTGTGTGCACCACCCAAGGGTTCTTTGATCACCTTGTCTACAACACCAATTTTTTTAAGGTGTTGCGCAGTTAACTGTAGTGCATCTGCAGCCTCTCTCATTTTGTCTGAATTTTTCCAAAGAATAGAAGCACATCCTTCTGGAGAAATTACAGAATAAATAGAATGCTCCAACATAATTAGCGTATTTGCGGATGCCATCGCTATTGCACCACCCGAACCTCCTTCACCTATAATAATTGAAATTATTGGAACAGATACTTCCAAGCAGGTTTGAGTAGACCTAGCTATAGCTTCGGCTTGGCCTCGTTCCTCGGCTCCTTTTCCAGGATATGCACCCGGAGTATCAATAAATGTTATTATTGGGAGACCAAACTTGTCCGCTAATTTCATAAGACGAGCTGCCTTTCTATATCCTTCAGGTCTGGCCATCCCAAAATTTCTCTTTATTCTACTGTCGGTAGAATTACCTTTCTCATGCCCTATCACCACTACTGGAGTATCTCCTAATCGACCTAGACCTCCAACTATAGCAAGGTCCTCTGCAAAATTTCGGTCACCACTCAAAGGAGTATATTCATTAATTATGTAGTTGATGTAGTCAGTAGTGTGTGGTCTATCAGGATGTCTGGCCACTTGGCATTTACGCCAAGGGCTCAAGTCAGCATAAATATTGCTGAGTATATCCACAGTTTTACTCTTTAAAAGCTTTATCTCATTTTTTATATTTTTACTGCTTGAGCTATCTGGTAAACTCTCAAGGTCTGAAATCTTGCTATGAACTTCTGCAAGATCTTTCTCAAAATCCAGATAAATTGTCATTAACTTGTATTTTTTATTTTATTATGTTGATCAATTAATACCTTTGCTTGTTTAATTGAAGCTATATCAATTAATTTTCCATTAAAAACAGCTGCTCCAGCACCTTTAGCTTCTGCAGCTTCCATTGCACTTATGATACCTTTTGCATTTTCTATTGCTTTCTCTGAGGGGGTAAATACTTGATTTGCAAGCTCCACCTGTGAAGGGTGAATAGCCCATTTCCCGGCCATACCAAGAGTGGCAGATCTTTTAGCTTGAGCAATATAGTTTTCTCTATCGGAAATATCTCCAAAAGGGCCATCTACTGGCAGTATCCCATTAGCTCTGCAAGCCGCTATCATAGCAACCATAGGATGATGCCAAGGATCCATCAAAAGTTTTTCACCATTTTCGGAGTTCGTGTAATACCCTTCTTGAGTTCCGCCAATATTAGTAGTTTGCATTCCCATTGAGGCGGCGTAATCGGCAACGCCAAAACTCATCGCTTCTAGGCGGTCACTAGCCAATGCGATCTCATTGATATTTTCAATTCCAGCTGCTGTTTCAATAATTATTTCGAATTTTAAACTTTTCTTTCGCTTATTTTTCTTTTCCAAAGCAGTAACAAGGGCATCTACTGTATATATATCGCTGGAATTGCCCACCTTGGGTATCATAATACAGTCTAATCTCTCAATTGAATTGTCGACTAACGACAAAATATCATCCACCCAATACTCCGTATCTAATCCATTTATGCGAACCGAAAGAGTTTTATCAGCCCAGTCTATATCATTTATAGCTTTTGAAATGTTTTGTCTTGCTTCAACCTTGCTAGGAGGTGCCACGCTATCCTCTAAATCAAGGTTAATGACATCAGCCTGAGAAGAAGCCATCTTTTCGAAAAGTTCTGGTCGCGAACCTGGGCCAAATAGCTGGCATCTATTTAATCTTTCAGGAATAGGTGGCTGTATTAAAAAACTCATTTCAAACCCTTCTTCTTTTCATTCAACTTTCAATGTTTTCTTCTATATAATATATCCCAACAAGTAAATTAAAAACTCACAAAAAAGTTTTAGTTAATCTATTGACAGCTAAATCCAGTATTTCGGTCCTGCAAGCTATATTAAACCTTGCAAATTTTCCAGAATTTTTGCCAAAACCACTCCCGAAACTGGGGGCGACTCCAGCCTCTTTTATAAGCATATCTTTCAATTTTAACTCAGTAATATCTAATTGACTAAAATCCACCCACGCAAGATAAGTAGACTCCAGATCAAAGACTTTCACGTTATTAAGCGATTTCATAGCGTTAGTAAAAAGATTTTTGTTTTTCTCTAAGTAATGCATAAGTTGATCTAGCCACTCCTGTCCTCCACTATAAGCTGCTTCCGTCATTATCATACCGAACCTATTTGGTGTTTTACCGAAGGCTGCATGTTCTCTATCATAGATTGAGCGAAGCTTAGGATTTGGAATTATTGTTGTTCCAGTATGGCACCCCGCAATGTTAAATGTCTTAGTAGCTGCTGTAAATATAAGGCTAATTTCTTCTGCTTCAGGAACTGCTTTCAGAAAAGTGGTGTGGGGTTTATCTGAGTAGGTTAAATCGTGATGAATTTCATCCATAAAGATAAGAATCCTATTGTTCCTACAAAACTCCGCTAAGGTGCATAGCGTTTCCGTGCTCCAGATTTTTCCGCCAGGATTATGTGGGCTGCAAAAAATAATAATTTTCTCTTTGCCGGATAAGTTTTTGTCTAGCTCATTAAAATCTACTTCATATTGACCTTCGACTATCTTTAAAGGAATTTCTTTTGCTACTCGTCCATTATTTTTGATTGTATTAAAAAAAGAGTAATAAATAGGGGAAAAAAGTAATATTTCATCGCCCGGGTTCGAGAACGCTCGCAAGCCCATACCAATTCCGGAGTTGACGCCGTGCACTATCGAACACCATTTTTCAGAAATATCCCAATTATGCCTATTTTTCATCCAGGTTTTTACTGAGTTAATAAAAGACTTGTTGTTGCCATAATATCCAAAGACGCCATGCGATACTTCTTTTTCAAGTGCTTTGGTAACAGACTTCGGAGGATTAAAATCCATGTCAGCAACCCACATGGATATGCACTTGTCTTTACTTGTTCCATACAAACTTTCTAACCCGTCAAACTTTGATAGGTTTGCGTGTCTATTATCGATATATTTGTCAAAATTAACTACCATTTTTCTAACCGGTCATGTATAAGAATTTATTTAAATATAGTCTAGTACTAATACTCGTTTTAAATTCAAAATGGCAATTAAAAAAATATTACTTTACCCAAACCCTCTATTGCTTCGAGAAAGTATCAAAATAGAAAAATTTGACGAAAGCCTAGTAAGCCTTGCTAGAGATTTAATCGATACTATGTATGATGCAGACGGTGTGGGGTTGGCTGCCCCGCAAATAGGTATAAATAAAAGAATATTTGTAATGGATTGCTCTCGAGAAGATGAAGGAAAAGATTGTAGAATTGTGATTAACCCACAGATTGAGTATCAATCTGAGGAGATGGGCTCATATAAGGAGGGATGCTTGTCTATCCCTGGAATCACAGAGGAAATATCAAGGCCAAAAGTTATTAAGGTGTCGTATCAAGATATTAATGGGGTTTTGGAAAGAAATACATATGACGATCTGTGGTCAACTTGTTTTCAGCATGAATTAGATCATTTAAATGGGAAGCTCTTTATAGATCACCTTCGTCCCATGAAAAAGATCCTTGTGAAGAATAAAATGAAAAAATCTTCTAAAAAAGAAAAAAAGGAATAAAAGTGAAGATTGTATTCATGGGATCATCAACATTTGCAATTCCATCACTTCGGATTTTAAAACAAGCGCAATATGATGTGCAGGCGGTATATAGCCAACCCCCACGAAAAGCAGGTCGGGGTAAGCTGTATAAGGAGGTTCCACTCGCAGAGTTTGCATTCTCTCAAGGCATGAAGGTAGAGCAACCACAGACATTCAATGACCCAGATGTATTAGCTGTCTTAGAGAGTTACAATCCTGATTTTCTAGTAGTGGTAGCATATGGACTGATTTTATCTAGGAAAGTATTAGAAATTCCAAAAGAATTTTCAATAAATGTCCATGGCTCTTTTTTGCCTTTTTGGCGGGGAGCAGCCCCTATAAATCATGCGATTTTTAATAAAGATCCTTATACTGGAGTAAGCATAATCAAAATGAGTGAAGAGCTGGACGCCGGGCCTATATTGCGTCAAGAGAAAGTAATGCTTGATCATTCGGAAACTTTTGGATCGTTGCATCGAGTTCTGAGCGAAATCGGGGCGAAAAATCTGTTGAAAACACTAAATAATATTAATTCAAACGAGGAAATATTACAAAATGAAAAGTTTGTTAGTTATGCCCCCAAGATTAAAAAATTGGATGCAAAGTTAGACTTTAATAGTCAAGCCTCTGCCTTAGAAGCTAGAATTAGGGGCTTAGCGCCTAAACCAGGCGCCTGGTTCGAATATAAAAAAGAGCGCTTCAAAGTATTTAGCGCTGAAGTAGTGGAAGGTAACGGAAAAGCTGGCACAATAATTAATGAAAATTTGACTATAGCATGTGGGAAGAAAGCATTGAATATTCTTGAAATTCAGAGGCAAGGTAAAGACGTGATGAACGTGAGTGACTTGCTTAGAGGCTTTAAATTCAAAAAAGGTGATACCGTTAACCAATCAACTCATTAAATGCTTCTTCACGCCCTTTTACAGCGAGTGAGTCAGCTTTCTCATTTCCGAGTACTCCGGCATGACCCTTTACCCATACCCACTCAACATTTTGATTTTTTGTCAAATTCAAAAGTTCTTCCCATAATAAACGATTAGCAACTGGTTTTTTAGAAGCTGTACTCCAATTATTTTTAAGCCATCCAAAAATCCATTTTGTTATTCCGTCGATAACATATTTACTGTCGGTGAAAATGGTAATTTCGACGTTTTTTCTTTTTAAGCTTTCTAGAGCTTGTATAGCGGCTGTTAGTTCCATTATTTGGTTAGTTGTTTCTTTGTTTTTTCCATAGAGGACTTCTTCTTTTACGATTTCACCTACATTATTTTCAGCTACTAAATAAACACCCCATCCCCCAGGTCCTGGATTTCCGCTACATGCCCCATCAGTATAAGCTTTTATTTTCATCTTTTAAATTCGGAAACCCATGAAAATTAGTAAAAATACTACTATAGTTGTCATTGGAAATCGTAAGTTAAGCCACCATTCAGGTAAAGTTTTAAATTTATATAATTTTCTTTCAATTTCTAAAACTATAAGAAACCCCAAAGCAATTACAAAGCTTTGCATAAAGGGTACAGCAACTGATAAAAGTGCTAGTAGGACTGGCACAATACTAAACCAAAGTAAAAATACTCTTTCCCTATCAAGTGATGAGATGTAGAACACACAACCACTCATAAAAGAAAGAATAAATCCACTATAGATTATCGCAATCCTAATCAATTCTTCTCTCAAGCTTTCACTCAGACCGATTTTAAAGGTCGAAGCAAGTCCCACCAATATCGGAATGAGCCCGAGAAAACTTGCAAGCAATACGCTTTTTGGTACTCTATGAAACATTTTACCTCAATGCGAGTGGGACTTTAAATTCAATAGTCTCTTTTTTCGTAGAATCATAAACCAAACTCGTATCAAACTTTTCTTGAATGCTACTTATTACCTCTTTAACCAGATGATCTGGCGCTGATGCTCCTGAGGTAATCCCAATGGAATTGGCTTCTTTAACTTTTACCCAGTCAATTTTTTTATGATCCTCAATTAAGTAAGACGCTTTACATCCACCCGTTTTTGCTACATCAACCAGTCTCTGGGAATTAGATGAGTTTTCTGACCCCACAACCAACATTAAGTCAACATGTTTTACGAGCCGCTTGACTTCCTCTTGTCTATTAGTAGTGGCATAGCAGATATCTTCTTTCTTTGGGTTTTCTATTGATGGGAACTTTTTATTTAAAGCATGAGCTATCTCTTTGGTATCATCTACAGATAGAGTTGTTTGAGTAACATAAGCTAACTTTGGATATTGAGATGGGTCCATTTTCTCCACGTCTGCCGTATTCTCAACCAACAAAACCTCGCCCTCCGGCAGTTGACCCATAGTACCAATTGTTTCAGGATGTCCACGATGCCCTATCATTATTATTTTATAACCTTTGTCATAGTATCTTTTGATTTCACTGTGAACTTTCGTTACCAAGGGACAAGTAGCATCGACAAATAGCATTTGCCTTTTTTCTGCCTCCTCTGGGACCGCTTTGGGCACACCATGCGCAGAAAATATTACAGGTCGGTCTACAGGGCACTCATTCAACTCCTCAACGAACACAGCGCCCTTCTTTTTAAGGTCGTGAACAACATGTTTGTTATGGACTATTTCATGCCTGACATAAATAGGTGATCCCCATTTTTTTAACGCTAGCTCTACCATTTCTATAGCTCTGTCAACACCAGCACAGAAACCTCTTGGATTAGCCAGATGTATCGTCTTTACAGCGGTAGTTTTAAGCGCATTCGTCATGGGTAAAGCGTATACTTTTTTTTATAAAAACACTATCTTTTTAAAAAGCGAGAGAAAATGAATAATTATATTGTTGTGTTGGGGTCTAATTTATCAAGTAAGTTTGGCAATAGTGCTGAAACACTTAAAAAATGTGTGGATGAAATAAGATCTAACCCGAGTATAGAGTCTTTATTAGAGAGTAAATGGTATATTTCTGCGAGCTTTCTGAATAAGAGAGATCCTAGATATGTCAATGTTGGGATCAGGTTTAGTACAAAACTTAAGCCAAAAAAGTTATTGAATTTTACTTCTGGTTTAGAGAATAAATATGGAAGAAAGCGCCAAGAGAGGTGGGGACCTAGGACCTGCGATATCGATATTTTACTATGCGATCAACAAATTTTACCCAGCAAGTTGTATTTTAACGAATGGCTGAATTTGAACTTATCAGACCAAATAAGGCTAGTGCCAAATGAATTAATTTTACCTCACCCAAGATTGCAAGAAAGGACATTTTTTTTAAAGCCTTTAAATGATCTTCAACCTGACTGGATACATCCATTTTTAAAGGTGAAAGCAAAGGAAATGCTTGACAGTCTTCCACCCTATGAACTAGAGAGTATACAAGAATTATAACTCTAAGAACTAAAAAGGAATTCTTATGGCACGCGTTACTGTAGAAGATTGTATAGATAAGGTTTCAAACAGATTTGAACTAGTTTTACTTGCTGCACATAGAGCAAGAATGATATCTGGAGGGATTGAACCCAGCCTGGATCGAGATAATGATAAAAACCCAGTTCTTGCACTTAGAGAAATAGCGGTAGAAACAGTTACTTTCGATGAGTTAATGGAGTCTACTATTGAGAGTCACCAACGGCAAATAGAGGTTGATGAGCCAGATGACGAGGATTTGTCTCTACTCACTCGGGAAGGTCAAAGGGGTAAAGAAGATAATGCTGATGATACAGCAAATGAAGATTTGCTAAGAGCTCTCATGGATGCTCAAACATCACAGGACAATTAGAGTATTTATTTACCTTAACAATAGGTGAACAAATTGTTATCTGCTGATGATCTTATTTATGCTATAAAGGAATATAATCCAAGCACAAACGCCGATTTAATTGAAAAAGCATATCACTTTGGGCTAAATGCTCATGCGGGGCAGACAAGAAAGTCTGGTGAGCCATTTTTTTCACACCCAATTCAGGTGGCTAAAATACTTTCCGAGCTAAAACTAGATGACGCTTCGATTATCACAGCTCTATTGCACGATACTATTGAAGACACGAATAAGTCATTTAGAGACGTATCTGATTTATTTGGGAGCGAAATTGCTAATCTTGTCGACGGTGTGACTAAGCTTTCGAACCTTGAAGTTGCTTCATTGGAAAGAAAGCAAGCCGAAAACTTTAGAAAATTGATTGTTGCTATAAGCAAAGATCTGAGAGTTCTTCTAGTTAAGCTCGCAGACAGATTACATAATATGAGGACCATTAGAGCAGTGAACAATGATAGGCAACTAGTAAAGGCTAACGAGACTATGGATATATATGCTCCTTTAGCCGGTAGAATGGGAATTCAGTCAATTAGAGACGAGTTAGAGGATCTAAGTTTTCGAATTTTGAATCCAGAGGGAAGGAATTCAATAATCAGACGATTTCTTAAGCTTAAAAAAGAAAGTGATGACCTTATTCCAAAAATCATAAATGATATTGAAAATCAACTGGCTTCAGTTGGCGTCAAAGCGATAGTTTCAGGCCGAGAAAAAAAACCTTATTCCATTTGGCGGAAAATCCAGGATAAGCAACAAGCTTTTTATAAACTGTCCGACATTTTTGGATTTAGAATAATTACAATTAATGAAAATGATGTTTATAAGGCATTGGGTGCCGTACATAGCCGTTGGTCCGCTGTTCCGGGACGATTTAAAGATTACATCAGCCAACCCAAATCCAATGGTTACCGATCAATCCACACTACTGTTTCAGGCCGAGATGGGAAAAGGGTGGAGGTCCAAATTAGAACTAAAGAGATGCATGATGTAGCTGAAACTGGTGTTGCAGCACACTGGTCTTATAGAAACGGTGAGAGATTTGAAAACCCATTTGCCGTTGATCCTTCAGGCTGGTTTAGGAGAATATCTGAAGAATTTATTTGGGTGGAAAATTCTGACGATTTTATAGAACAAATGAAATTAGAAATGTTTCAAGACAAGGTATTTTGCTTCACTCCGAAAGGAGAGGTGGTCAAATTGCCCAGAGGTGCTACCCCTCTAGATTTTGCATATACTATCCATACTTCCATAGGAGATAATTGTGTAGGCTCTGAGGTAGATGGCATAAAAGTTCCATTGTGGACTAGGTTAAGGAACGGGCAGTCGGTTAAAATTGTTACTGCAAGTGGCCAAAAGCCCAGTGCAAGTTGGGAAGAAATGGTTGTAACCGGCCGTGCTAAAGCTGCAATAAGAAAAAGTATAAGAGAAGAAAGAAGAGGTGAAAACATCAAACTAGGAAAAGAAATTGCAAGGGTATCTTTAGAAAGAATAGGAAAAAAACTTACAGATAATGCAATTAAAATTGCTGCTGAAAAATTTGGATTAAAGGATGAGGATAGTGTTCTGGCAGCATTGGGCTCAGTCCAATTTACGGGTTTCGATTTAGTTAATAGCCTTTACCCAGAATTAATAAACACAAAAAGTGCACCTCTTCCACCTGACCAAGATTCAATTAACTTTATCGGTTTATCGCCTGATAGTAATGGAAGTCCAGCGCCCTGTTGTCTTCCTATCCCTGGAGATCCAATAGTGGGAATTGCTCAAAAAAAGAGAGGAGTAGTTGTGCATGCGATTGACTGTGAACTATTAGCTGCTTTTGAGTCCAAACCTAATCTTTGGTTAGAGGTTAGGTGGCCTTCAGGTACAAATAAGCCCGTTCACTCAACTAGTATTGAAGTAACTATGGTTAATAGTGTGGGTGTTTTGGGAAGAATCTGTACTTTGATCGGTGAACAGGGTGCTAACATTTCTGATTTAACCTTTGTAATGCGGAAACCTGATTTTTACAAAACAGTATTCGAACTAACTGTTAGAGACTTAAATCATTTACACAACATAATCACATCTATACAGGTAGACATGGATGTCTCTGAGGCGTCTAGATATAGAACGAACAATATTAACGTTAAATAAGTGAAATAGAGAGAGACGAATTGTTTAAAAGAAGAGAAAGAAGATCGATATTTAGGTTTTTTTATGAAGTAATTTTTTCCTTAAAAGGGATTTCGAGAGCAATAGAATATGTTGGGATAAGATTAAAGAGAATACCTGATACACCCCACAAAATATCTTTGGGTATGAGTTGTGGAATATTCGCATCGTTTACACCGCTTTTTGGTCTCCATTTTCTCATTGCCGGATTATTAAGTTATTTGTTGCGAGCGAACGTATTAGCATCCCTGATAGGAACTTTCGTTGGAAATCCAATAACCTTTCCAATAATCACAGTATTTAATCTGCAGCTTGGGGAGTGGATTTTAGGTAGCAGTGAATATTCGAGTGATGATGGCGGGAAGATTTTTGAAGGCTTTTTAGACTTTATTTTTTTGATATACAAAAGCTTTTTTACTGAGGGATCAATAGGGGAAAATAATGTGCCAAGAATGAATGAATTTTTAAATGGGGTTTTTGTACCATATTCATTAGGTGGATTAATTTTAGGAATTTTTATAGCAGTCTTATCTTATTTCTTGCTAAGACATCTGGTTGCAACATATCAAAAAAAGAGGAGTGCTCTCAAGGCAAAAAAGTTTAAGAAAAAACTGATGAGGAAAAGATATGGGACTAAATGAAATTAGACTAGGTGTAAATATTGACCATGTTGCTACTGTAAGGAATGCTAGGGGTACAAGCTATCCCGACCCACTTCTAGCAGCAAAAATTGTAAAAGAAGCAGGAGGAGATGGGATTACAGCACATTTGAGAGAAGATCGAAGGCATATAGTTGATCAAGACATAAGTCGGCTTAAACAACAAAACATTCTACCCCTGAACCTTGAAATGGCTGCTACTGATGAGATGCAAAAAATTGCTTTGGATGTATTACCAAATGCTGTTTGTCTAGTTCCTGAAAAAAGAGAAGAACGAACAACTGAGGGTGGTTTGAATGTTTTTAAGAAAATTTCCAGTTTGAGGTCCTTCATAGAGCCTATCAAACAAAAAGATATTAGGGTCTCTTTATTTATCGAACCAAGTGAGAAACAAATTGATGCTGCAAAAAGTATTGGTGCCGACATTATTGAACTCCACACAGGGTACTTTTGTGACCTTTATGAAAGTAACGATAAAAACTATATTGAAGTTATCAAAACAATAGAAAAAGCAGCAAAATATGCCTTCAAATTAGGATTGGAAGTTCATGCAGGGCATGGACTGACAACGAGGTCCGTTGGCTATATTAGTAAAATTCACGAAATAAAAGAACTTAATATAGGGCATGCAATAATTAGTGATAGTATTTTTATGGGACTTGGGAGTGCTATTGAGATAATGAAAAAAAAAATAAAAGAAGCTAGATTGTAAAGGGCGTAAGAGTGATTTTAGGTATTGGTACCGATATTGTAAATATTGAAAGGGTAAGAAAAGTACTCGATCGCTTTGGAGATCGCTTTGAGAAACGGGTTTTTTCTGAGCTAGAAATCCAAAGGTCAAGAAGAAAATATGATCCTTCATCTTCCTATGCAAAAAGATGGGCAGCTAAAGAAGCCTGTTCTAAGGCCCTAGGGATAGGCTTGAGAATGGGTATATCATGGAAAGAGATGCATATAGTAAATCTTGGGTCTGGGAAACCAGAGCTCATAATTGAAGGAAAAGCTAAGGACTTTCTCAAACATATGACCCCAGTTGGTTATAGCTCAAAAATAAACGTCAGTTTGACGGATGATTACCCATGGGCAAAGGCCATCGTGATTATCGAAGGAATTTCTTAGATCAATATTTGTAGAATTGCACTGAGTAACTAAATTGGATATAAAAAGCTATGCAGCAAAAAAATATAAGAAATAAAAAAGGTCCAATTTATGAACTAATAAGTACTTTGATAATTGCACTTGTTTTAGCTGGTATCATTCGAACAATATTTTTTCAGCCATTTTGGATTCCAACTGGCTCGATGAAGCCCAATCTACTTGTCGGCGATTTTTTATTCGTTAACAAGTTTTCATATGGTTTTTCGCGTTATTCTTGCCCATTTTCGATCTGTCCAATAAGAGATAGATTATTTTTTTCCGAACCTAAAAGAGGAGATGTTGTCGTGTTTAGGCACCCGAAAAGTGGTAAGGACTACATAAAAAGAGTTATTGGTCTCCCAGGAGATAAAGTTAGGTTAATAAAAGGCAAATTGTTCATAAATGAGTCTATGTTAATTAGAGAGGAATTATCTAATTTTGTAGAAAAAAAGATAGAGCAAGGGTCAATGAAGACAGTTCCACAATGTGTCAATGAACCCGTCGCCTTTGGAAACGAGAATTGCTTTAAGTACCAAAGCCTAGAGAAACTGGATAATGGTAAGAGCTATAAAATCCTAGACTTGGGACAAAACATCGGAGATGATACCCAAGATTTTATAATTGGAGATGATGAATACTTTTTTCTTGGAGATAATAGAGATAACTCCTTGGATAGCAGATTTGATAGACAATTTGGTGGGGTAGGCTTGGTTTCTAAAGAATATCTTATTGGTAAAGCATCTTTGATCTTATTCTCTTCTAGAGGTAGGTCTATATTTTACTTTTGGACGTGGAGAAAAGATCGCTTCTTTAAGGTCATTAGGTGAAAATCAATCATCATCAGAAAGAAATTTGTAGGTTATTAAACTATCAGTTTAAGAATAATAGACTTTTGGAGGAAGCACTCACCCACTCGTCTGCTAGAAAATCAAGTAAAGCTAACAACGAAAGGTTGGAGTTCTTAGGAGATCGGGTTCTCGGTTTGATTATAGCGGAAGAGTTGCTGAGGCTAAACCCTAACTCTACTGAAGGCCAAATTGCAACTTACTACAACTATCTCGTAAAGAAGGAAACGTGTGCTCTAATTTCAAAAGAAATTGGGCTAGAAAATTTATTGACTTTAGGTAAATCAGTGAAGCGCACCAGCAACCGTCAAAAAGACAAGATATTAGGAAATGCAGTGGAAGCCTTGATAGCCGCTATTTTCTTAGATTCAGGCTTTAAGACCTCTAAAGAGATAGTTCTTAAGGTTTGGAGAAAGCAGATTGATATTGTTAGAGATATAGAGGCACATGCGAAAACCGCATTACAGGAACTATTACAATCTGAGGGGCAAGAACCACCAATATATAGACAAATATCTAGAACTGGACCAGATCATGACCCTGATTTTTGTGTTGAAGTCCTGTTGAAGTCAGGCTTAAAGGCCGTTGGTAATGGCTCGACCAAAAGAATGGCAGAAACAAGAGCAGCTGAACTAATTTTAAAAAAGATTAGCAATATTAATGAGTGATCCTCAAAAAAAGCTACTGAAAGCACTAATTGTTGGAAAACCTAATGTTGGAAAAAGTACTTTGTTGAATTCTCTAGTTGGAGAAAAAGTCTCTATTGTGTCACGGAAAGCGCAGACTACCCAGAAGAACACCACTGGAGTTATAACAAAAGATATTAGCCAGCTGATATTTTTTGATACTCCTGGATTGAATAAGATAGAAAAAAATATCCGAATTTCCGAAACTTTCAAAACGGTCGCTGAAAATGTGGATGTGCTCATTTACATGGTTGATAACACGAAAAAAAGCCAATCTATAGATGATCAGTTTAGAAACTGGCTGGATATTAATGGGAATAAATTTAGAAAAAAGATTTTAATAATCAATAAGATTGATTGCATTGAGAAGGTAAATCTTTTTGAGATTACTAAGAAAATAAATGGTGTTATCAATTTTGATGAAACGTTCTTTATTTCTTT
>CACJWR010000029.1 GCA_902596985.1 uncultured Alphaproteobacteria bacterium | reverse complement strand
GACGTAGTAAGCGACATTAAATCATCCTACCTATTTAATTCTAGAATTCTCTCATAAAGTTGACATTTTTCTGTTTTTTATAGATACTAAGATTGGAACAAGTCTGTGAGAATGTTGTACCAGTTGGGGAGGAAAATTCCACAGAAACAAGATTTCTATAAATTATTTCGAAAATTTAAAGCAGGCTGTTCCTTTTTTTTTAAAAAAGGGCCACACTTTTGTATGGCCCAGTGAGGAGGAAATGTCCGATTAGGACAATGGTTTAATTCTAAACTAAATAACCAAGTTAGCAAGCATAACGTGACGTTAACGTAAGCTTGAATTCAATTTAAAATTTGCTTGGAATAAAGAATAATTAATACTTTAGTTTATCATTAAGCTACTTAATCTCAGCTGAAATAAAATATTATTTATACCCATCTGCTGCACACTCCAAGAACATACCATCTATAAACTCTTTATGTCCCATGCATAGCAGGGAAATAAAAAAATAGACCATATATGTGTTTTGAAAGTGAGAGATTTTTAGAATTTTTTGATTCAAATATTTAATATTAGTTTATCATGTAGCCGTTAAAAGTGGAGTGTTTGATGCAAGATTCTGAACTTAAAATTAAAAGATATGTGCATGGCCTTAGATCGGTCTGTATTATTCTTATTTTTGTCGGCTCGGTTGAGTTTTTTTTAACACTTATATTTTCTCATCACATAAGCGAGCTTGCATATACCATCGCAATGGCTCGTTGTTTTGTGGGGAGCGCACTTTATTTAACGATCCTTTATTTCGCCAACGAAAAAAACTATAATTGGCTGCTTGGGGCGCTAATTATCCTGTATTTAGTCACCGGTTTTGTTTACAACTTTGAATATGGCCTTAATACGAAAAATGAAAGTGCTGAAATACTTGGAATAAGGTTGCTTGATTTAAACTTTGTAGGCGTCGGTGTTGGTTGCTTGCTTGCACTTCAATTTGGAAGGTTTTATGTAACGCTTGGTGCTATGATTTTTTTTCAGTCTTTGCTCGCATTAACTTTATATGAAATTTTTCAACTTGATGGTCTTTACTTCACACTTGATCCCACAAAAATCGCATCGGATCCTCTCGCAATAAATAAATTTTCCTTTGTAAGTTATATAACGGCGACAGCTGTAATTATTTTTGGCACTATTCTATTAGCTTGGAGGAATGAAAAAAATATTGAAGATGCTGCAAATCAAGAAAGATCAACGGCAGTGCTGGGAAGATATTTCTCTCCCGAAGTAAGAGAAGAAATAAAGAAATCATCGTATTCAGTAGTCGAAAATAATGAATCAGAACAGTATGTTGCTGTAATGTTTACAGATATTGTCGGCTTCACAAAGTTATCTGAAGGAATGGAGTCTAAAGAAGTGTTGGGCCTTCTGTCACAATATCAATCGAAGATGGTAAAAACTATTTTTGAAAGTGGGGGGACCGTCGATAAATTTATTGGGGATGCTGTTATGGCAACGTTTGGAACTCCTGTTTCCAGAGGAAATGATGCCCAAAATGCTTTGCAATGTGCTCGGCAGATGCAAATAGAAATGAGAGAGTGGGAGAAAGAAAGAGAACATAGTGGAAAGCCAAAAATTGAGCACCGTATTGGAATTCATATTGGCCCCTGTTTTGTCGGAAATGTTGGCAGTGATGAGAGAGTTGAATTTACTGTCATAGGAGATACCGTTAATGTTGCAAGCAGGGTCTGCGATGCGTGTAAAGATCTCAATGCTAAGGTAATAATTACAGATGAAATGAAACTAAGACTTAGTGAAAATATTTCTTCTGAAACTATTGAAAGGTTTGAAATCAGAGGAAGAAAAGAAAAAATAACTCTACATAAGATCGACTTATAAAAGTTATTGAAGCTAAAATAATTTATTCATAATCGGGCAAACAAGTGATGCAGCACACCCCAAGAACATACTACGTGCGACTAGACAAACACATTTTGGAAACTCTTTCCATTCAGAAGCATAGGTTCTATCATTGCGTTCTTAGATTTTAGTAGAAACATTATTACTAGCACTAAACCTATCATCAGATGTGATTTAAGACTTGCTGAGTCCTCATCTTTAAGTATTCTGTAGTTCTATCAACAGTAAGAACAGGCTCTCTATGACTGTTAAAATGGCTCTCAAATACCCCCAACTGCTACACACTCCAAGAACATACTACATTCACACCCCATATATCCCATGCGTTGTGGGGTAGACCAAATCGTAGACCAAATTCGTTTAGTTGATGCAAAAATCTATCTTAAGCTATGCGTAAGTAGCCAAGAAAAGCTTTTCATATTTTGTTAGAGCAACTGATTTGTAATCAGTGGGTCGGGAGTTCGAGTCTCTCTGGGGGCACGACAAAATCAATAACTTAGCAAATATATGAAGAGTCCATGGTCTACTGGGGAAACCCAGGGGAAACATTTTTGCCCGTATTACACCCCATTTTAACCTGTTTTAACCACCTGTATTAACTTAATCTTAGCTATCTTTCTCAGCGTATCTCATAAACCTATTGGAAAATTGTATTGTAACCCATGATATAAGGGGTAGGGGGTTAAAAGCTGAAGTGCCTTTTGCGACCAGTGGTACTGCTCTCACCTCCTTCGCCACCCAATTCCATAAAAGTATTTAAAAACAATGTTTTAGGATTTTCTTAAGTAATCCATCCCCCATTACATCCCCCAAAAAGATTTTGCTTGCAAAGGATGATGATAAATAATATCTATTTATTCAGGCATTTAATAACCAACTTGTACGCCTTGGCATTGGGCCAGAAGTACTAAAGCGGAGGACACTATGACTTGAAAAAAATTATCACAACATGAGCAAGACTTTGCGCACGCAATGGCTTTGAAACTTCGTCTTAATCGAGAGCAAAGGGAAAAGGAAGAAGAACGCCGCAGACTTGTCAAAGAATATGGCGAATTTCGGATATCGATTGCGAGAGGAGTAATAAAAGACCATCCCGGGCTAAGCCTGGAAGAAGCCCTTGAAATGATAAAAGAAGGCGGCTTCTAAAAACCCAACTTAAAGGCACTTTAATTTTCAACTTGTGAGCCTTGCATAACGCTAAATCACTAAAGCGGAGAAACATATGACAAATGTAATCACGTTACCTGAAAGAGAAAAACTAACTGTAGGCTCTCAACATCAGAGAGTCTTCTATCTAGGCTTTGTGTACAGAGGCCTTCCATTGATGCAAGAAGTTCAGGATGTATATTTGAAGCGACACGGGAGGAAAGAAGGCACCAGACGGTGGTCGATTATTACCTACAGCAAATATTTTGAGTGGGATGTCAGGAACTATTCACTCGAACTCGCAAATTGTGAAGAGGATGATGTCCCTGACATGATTGATGAATGGTACAAGCCCGATGAAATTACTTTTGAAGACCTATGGGAAATGGGTTGGGACGGTGACATTTCAAAGTGGAGAGACGCAAAGATGTATGAGTTTAGTTCTGGGCAGTTAATAAAGAGAGAAGAATATGAGGGTTAAAATCTACTTACTTCTCTCGTATAAAGGGGGGTGGGTCAAAAACAAGAATAAGTAAAGTAGAAAAGTACATTAAGCCTAGAAAGAAGCTGTATAAAATTAATTTTCGAAAATTTATGTACATATCCTTCGTTTTGATAATTTATAATAAAATCAATTAGAAATTTTTAAATTTAAGCCTAGCTAATTATCAGAGCTCATGCTGTATGTAAAATTAACGAAAATTCAGTTCAAATAGAGTATTAAAATTGAGACTGCCGTATTTTTCCATAGATCATCTAAAAGAGTCATCAAAGACGCCACCTGATAGCCTTCTAAAGTTTTGTTACTGGTGCTTGAGCGGCAGCCATTTTGTAATAGGCTTGGCTGCAGTGGCAAGTATATTATCTGCGATTGCAGAAACACTTACAGCAGCGTTGATGGGGTTTATTTTGGATTTATTACTCGATAATGACCCTAGCGTATTGTTGTCAGAAAAGCTGTTTGTGCTAATTATTGCCGTTGTCTTTTTGCTAGGAGCAAGGCCGTTATTTTTTGCAGTTTCAGCTTACATCCAGTCTGTAATACTGACGCCAGGTATTAGAACCCTAATAGCCACCCGTATTCATCGATGGACGTTAGGTCATTCAAAAACCTTTTTTGAAAATGATTTTGCCGGGCGAGTGGCACAAAAAGAGGTTCAGGCAGCTAATGCGTTAACAGATGTAGTGGTTGAAAGTATACACACGGTCTTGTTCGCTCTTATTTCAGTGATAGCTGCCGTAGTTATAATAAGCATAATAGATTTGCGGATCGGATCAGTTGTACTTTTGTGGTTTGTTGGCTTTGTTTTTGTAATGCGTTTTTTCATGCCGCGCATTAAAGCAAAAGCAGCTACCACAGCAAACGCGCAAGCCGTTGCCACGGGTCAAATTGTAGACACTATAAGCAATATCAATGTGGTCAAAATATTTGCGAACTCAAAACACGAGGACTCAGCTGCCTTGAAAGCTTTTGGAAAGCTTCGTAAAAAACTTACTATCTACGGTAGTGAACTCGTTTGGTTCCGAACTTTTATGATGATATATGCTAGCATAGTTTTTGCAGCCGTTTTTGCCTTTGCTATCGCTCTTTGGTTTCAAGGAAAAATATCTCCCGGTGAAATTGTTGCTGCTGGTTCAGTATCAATGCGTCTAACAATGATGGCAGGCTGGGTTGGTTTTTCGTTAATGACCATTTACACTAAGCTTGGTGAAGTTGAAGACGCCATGCATACTTTGGCAGTTCCTCAGACTATGCGTGATAGAAAAAATGCAGTTTCTCTAATCATACCACATGGTAAAATTCAATTTAAAAATGTCTCATTCTCCTACGGGCAAAAGATCGCCAGTGTAAATGAAATTTCGTTTACTATAGAGCCTGGAGAAAAGATCGGCCTTGTTGGAGCGTCAGGGGCGGGGAAATCTACACTAGTTAATTTACTATTGAGGTTGCACGATCCAGAATCCGGCGGGATTTTTATTGATGGGCAAAACATTATGCATGTAACCCAAGACAGCCTTCGGCGTCAGATCGGCATGGTGTCACAGGAAACTTCAATGTTTAACAGGTCCGCAAAGGAAAACATACTTTATGGAAAACCTGATGCCTCATTTGAAGAACTCAGTTCAGCATCCATAAAGGCAGGTGCTCACGAGTTTATTAAAGACCTGATAGACAACAATGGCCGTAAAGGATACGAGGCTTTTTTAGGAGAACGTGGAGTTAAACTTTCAGGCGGTCAACGCCAACGTATTGCTCTTGCGCGCGCTATTATAAAAAATGCTCCAGTTTTAGTACTTGATGAGGCAACAAGCGCATTAGACAGCGAAGTAGAGGCGACAATACAAAAAGCTCTTGAGCAAGTGATGCACGGTAAAACTGTGCTCGCTATTGCCCATCGATTATCGACCCTTTCAAACATGGATAGGATAATTGTATTGGACCGTGGAAAAATTGTAGAACAGGGATCACATCCTAATTTATTGAAACAAAATGGTATTTATTCAAATTTCTGGAAAAGGCAATCTGGAGGTTTCATAAATTTCATAGATGCAGCCGAATAATTTGAGCTTATCTGTTCATAAATAATGCAGAATTTAGATGTGTGGTACCTTAATAAGGGACTGCGTCCAGTTACATATCACTGCGAAAGGTCCCAAAGCCACGGTAAAACATCGCAGCTACTCAAACAGAGCCGCAAGCCTTTTTTGAATATCTGCTGCTATCTTTTCTCCACACCTATCCAATAGTTATTTATTTGAGTTACTAATATTGCTAAGCTACTGTTCGAACATGGAGGTATGGAATGAGTACGGCCGATCTGGTATCTCGATATATCGTACTGACAAAAGAGGTCATGCCGCATCTTGCACGAACATCACACAAGCATTGGCCAGTGAGCAATGATCACTGCTTTCAACGCATTATACTTGATGCCGTTTGCGGTGGCGTCTGGTACGATTATCTGCCTCGACCCGCATATAAAAACCTGACCCACGATCAAGCAGCGAATGCGGTCAAATTGTGTAATGATATAATTTCAGGCGACGCTGATTTGATCGTTTTGAATAAGCAGTCACTGCAATGGCGTGGAAAAACTGGCGCAACACCGTTGCCACCTAAGGATTAATCCCATTCGTCACACCACTATAGATGTGGAGCCAAGATAGATGGGGGTCAAAACTCCTGCCCTTCTTAATGTAAGGGATAGTGGTCTTACATTTTTTTGGAAGGATTTAATCTTATTTTTTACTTATTGGGTTTAGAAAATTATTAGTTTTACGAGGTGATTTTGATACATAGAAACGGCCACTAAGTTTTTATTTAATGCTGCCTTTTTTTTGCTTATTGCTAGCTCTTCTACTGCCGTTCACAAATTCCCTTAGATATGATTCTTTTAATTCAATAGCTTCGCTTGACTTTAAAAAAGCTAATAATGTTTGAAAAGAAATGAGTTTTCTTTTTGTCTTTCTGTCTGAATTATCAAAATTATCAAGCCAAAATTGCTTTTTTTTCTCTCCTCTACCCCCTTTTATTGGCGTCGCGTAAAATTTTTTAACTTTTTTTTCTATCCGTTTCTTGCCAGAAAACTCGTTCTATATCAGTCAGTTTTTTTAGCGCTTCATTCCTGTCTGTAGTAGCTAATGACCTTTTGTAATATCTTTTTTCGTAGGGAATCCAGACATGGAACCCATAGGATTGTCCACGTCGCCTTAGCCTTAATTTTGGTGCACTAGTAGTCCGTTTTTTTTTATACTTAAAGCGCTGATTGATTATTAAAATATTCAGCACATTTTGACCAAGCAATCCCTGTGTTAGCCTAATTGCCTTAAGTCTTCAAAGACTATAATTTCCCCACTGCCTAACTCATAATATGTGGAAGTGTCTCGAATATATTGCCTCTGCTCAAGGAACCCTTTCAACGGTATACGGATCGCTTCGATGTATAATAGCATGCTTTACGACCCTATTTTTGGCCTCAGCAAATCGCGCAGAGCTAGGAGCATCTTTAATATCTATAAAAGCCTGATGATTTGGGTACCAAACTGCTAATACTTCGTCGACATTTTGCTTTCCTACAGGTTGTCCATATACGGGAGATCGCCACAAGATTTTTCCTTTTACCTCTCTGAGAATTGCTTCAACTGCAGAATTGTAAGCAGCGTATGCATCAGATGACAGTGTGCTTTGACCATGAAAATAGGTATTCAAATTCAACATCAATACAGGTCTATCGTCGCCGCTATTTGCTATTTTATAAACCTCATCGAAGGCCTGTTTATTAATATTTGGTATCTCAGCCATTTCATCACCCCTTATTCTAATACGGATCACATCTGTGAATTACGGCTCGTTCAACAACCTGTCGCTTCAAGGTGAAAGATTTTGCAGCAGTTGGTACGTCTTTAAGGCCCAAAAACGCCTTGTGAGATGGGTACCAAACAGCCCAAACCTCATCTATCTCTTGGTTTCCAACCATTTGGTCATGAACGGTAGATCTCCATAACATTTTGCCACCAGTTTCGTGCAAAATGCAATACACCGTCTTTATGTAATCATTATATTTTTCATTTTGGTTGAGAAACCCACTTCTATCAAAGTATTTATTTAAATTTAGCATAAAAACAGGATAGTCATTTTCAGAGTTTGCAATCTCCTCTATTTTTGCAAACTCAAGCTCATTTCTATCTGGTAAAGTGGACATATCAATCTTCGACCTTCATTACTATTTTGGTGTTATAGTAACATTGTCTTAACGAATTTTCTAGTACCTATGCCTACAAGACCTTGACAAGTTTTACTCTCGAAACGGTGGGGCATCTTGGATAAAAAGGAGCACTATTTTAAGTACAAATTTTTCTTTGCTTGCCTTTTACAAATAACCAATTTGGTTGAGTAATTTAGGTTTCGTTTAACATTATCTCACGCATTTTGAATTTTTGAGGTTTTCCAGTGACGGTAAGGGGCACTGCCTCCACCAAACGCACTATGGCCGGCACTTTGTAATAGGCTAGCGCATTTTTACAAAGGTTCTGAATAGCGGTTTCATCGAGAGCAGCACCCTTTTCAGGAATAATCCAGGCCACTAGTTGCTCACCAAATTTTTCGTCTGGAATGCCGAAGACATATGCTTCCAGAATCCCTTTTTGAGCACTTAGAAATTCTTCAATTTCCGCAGGGTAAATATTTTCCCCGCCACGGATCACCATATCTTTTTTACGGCCAACAATCCGACAGAACCCTTCATTATCAATAGTGGCAAGATCACCCGTCTTCATCCATCCGTTTTCTATAGAAGATTGAGTAGCCTCAGGATCATTCCAATACCCTTTCATTACCAAATAGCCTTTGGTCCAAAGCTCTCCTGTTTGACCAACGGCGCAGGTTGAGCCATCATCTTCTACTATTTTCACTTCGCAATGGGGTTGGATACGACCCACCGTGCTGACACGTACATCCACGGGATCGTTAACGTCTGATTGAAATGAGATTGGGCTAGTTTCAGTCATTCCATATGCAATAGTTATTTCAGAGCATCCCAAATCATAAAGCACGCGGCGCATCAGTATTTCAGGGCATTGCGATCCTGCCATTATACCTGTGCGTAAAGACTTTATTGGTTTTCCCTCAAATTCAGGGGAGGCTAACATTGCTGAAAACATGGTAGGTACCCCATGAACAGCAGTACAGTTTTCACTTTTGAGGGCACGCATAGTTTTGTCTGGCTCAAAGCCTTCACTTGGAAATATCATCGAAGTCCCCGCTGCGAAACAGGCAAGCGTACCAAGCACCATCCCAAAACAATGATAAAGAGGCACCGGAATGCATACCCGGTCGTAGTGTGTCAGATTCATTGCTTTGGCACAAGAAATTGCGTTGTTAATTATATTTTTATGGCTTAGAGTTGCTCCTTTCGGTGAACCCGTAGTACCGGATGTAAACTGTATGTTAATCGCATCATCTGGACGTAGCCCATTAGAAATGTGCTCCAGTCGTTCAAAATAGCCTGTGGTGGAATTTTTAACGACATCTTGAAAGGAATAAGCGCCGGCTATGGGTGTTTCTGAAATCTGTACTAGCACGCGCAGACTTGGCAGTTTTTTTAGATGTAAGTGTCCAGGCTTTTGCTCAACCAACTCAGGACACAGATCTAGAATTGTTTGAGCATAAGCGGATGATTTAAATTGCGTTGCAAAGATCAAACATTTTAGATCGACTTTGTTTATACAATATTCGAGCTCTGTTCCTTTATAGGCAGGATTAATATTAACTAGAATTATTCCAAGGCGTGCCGTTGCAATTTGTGCAATAATCCACTCTGCCCGATTTGGAGACCAAATACCGACCCGATCTCCTTTGTAAAGCCCAAGCGCCAAAAGTCCTGCTGCAAAGGCATCACATTTGTCTAAAAGCTCACTGTAGGTCCAGCGAATGTTAAACTGTGAAAAAACAACGGCTTCACACTGCCCATATTTTTGTTGGGCATATTTGAAGAACTCTGGCAGTGTTACGTCCAAAACTTGTTTTGATTGGTCTCCAATGACGTGGCTAAGCCCTTCAGTAGGCGCAATTTGTACCATTTTGTCCTCGCAGGTTTAAAGGGTCTGCCAGTCCTTTGCAGCTTCAAAGGCACCAGCAGCACGATAAATCGTGCTTTCTTCATAATGACGTCCAATAAGCATCATACCAACGGGTAGACCATCAGACATTCCACAGGGAACGGACATTCCTGGATGGCCTGTCACATCAAAGGGCGCTGTGTTGATCAGCATTTCAAACGCACGTTGGGTCCAGGTCGCAAGGCCCTCTGATCTCTCTGGAATTGGGGTGGCTTTCATCGGAGTTGTTGGCATCAGCAAAAGATCATACGAGGCAAGGACCTTGTTATATTCATCGCGCAGTTGGCGCGATAGGTTTTGAGCTTTAGCATAGTAATGACCCCTATGATGTTTTAGGAAATACTGCCCAACAAACATTGTTATTTTCAATGTATCTGACAGCTCATCGGCACGTCCGCGCCAATTGGCATGATAGTCCAATAAAGAAGTTGTATACATGCCTTCCCAACCAGTCCCCATGCCATTTCCATGCATCATCTGATTGGTTGCGCCTTCGCTTGCGATTGGGGTCCATATTGGCAGACCCTTAAGGTGCCAAGGGACAGATATGTCATCAACAGATGCACCACACTCACGTAATATATTGGCAGCAGCTCGAACCTTCTCATCTACATCTGATTCACTATTCACATGGCCAAAGCCTTCTTTTACAATACCGATCTTAAGACCTGACGCTCCTGCAGTTACTGCGCGGGTATAAGTATCCGTTACTACATTGTACTGACGCGGATCAAGCCCATCGGCACCAGCTATCACTTCAAGCATAAGAGCGTTATCAGCGACGTTTTGAGTCATTGGTCCTGCGTGATCAAGGGTAGACTCAATAGGCATGATACCAGTATAGGGCACAAGCCCATGTGTCGGCTTCATTCCATAGCAGCCTGAATAAGCGGCGGGCATCCGTATAGAGCCCCCCTGATCGCCTCCAATGGCCATATCTACATATTTGCCTGCTACAAGTGCTGCGGACCCCGATGAAGATCCCCCCGCAGAATAACCTCTTTTGAACGGGTTATGGACTGGACCAGTTGCATTTGTGTGACTGCCCCCCGAAAAACAGTAATATTCGCAATGCGCTTTTCCTGTGATTGTTGCACCCGCATCCAGAAGACGAGTTACGACGGTGGCATCTACATCTGGTGTGTACCCTTTGAGGGTAGACGATCCGTTCATCATGGGAACACCCGCAAGGCAGACATTGTCCTTCAGCGCAACGGTTTTGCCAGACAGAGGTCCTTTGGGAGCACCACGCACTTCAGTTTTGATATACCATCCATTCAGTGGATTTTCTTCGTCTGAAGGACGTGAACCACTGGTACGGGGATAAAGAACAGGTGGTAAATAATCTGGCATGCCATCCACCAAATCATAGGCGTCAAGCGATCCTTGCATATTATCCAGGAATTCCTTGATTTGCTCATCAGAGAGTTGCATGCCTAGCTCAAGTGTAATTTCCTTAAGCTGGGTAAATGTAGGGCGTTGAACGGTCATTTTCACAATCCTTTCAGTTAATGGGGCGTCACTAAAGGACGCTGCAGTGGGCTGCGTTGGGCTTTTTTCTGGGGCTGGTACTTTTTGCGTGGGCCCGGGCGCTCTTGATGGAGTTGCTTCGGCTGTTGGAGAAGATAGCCGTTGCTTCTTTGCTCCACCAAAACCAGAGAAACCTTGCAAGAGGTCTTTACCTTGCCCAGAAATTAGATCTACTTCGCCTGCAAAAGTTCCCTTTTCCATAATTTTAATACGATGCGACAGTTCTGTTATGAACTCCATATTCTGTTCCACCAGAACAATCGTTACCCCCTTTTTACGGTTCAACGTGTTGAGAATCTCACCAATCTCATCGACAATTGAAGGCTGAATACCTTCAGTGGGCTCATCAAGCAAAATAAGGTCAGGTTGTGAAATCAAACAGCGCGCAAGCGCAAGAATTTGCTGTTCACCGCCAGATAGGGTACCGCCTGAACGATCCAAGAGGCTTTCAAGTCGTGGGAAATCAAGAACAATGTCGCGAATTGCATCTTCTTCATCTAATCCATGACCCACAACACCCATGCGCAGATTGTCCAAAACGCTTAGATTGGGGAATATTCCGCGTCCTTGGGGAACATATCCCATACCATATTGAGCTCTTGGGCCAGACTTCAAGCGCGTGACATCTTGCCCAGAATAAAGGATCGTACCTGATGTTGGTGAGATGATACCCATAACTGTCTTAAGAAGGGTAGATTTTCCCATTCCGTTGTTGCCTAAAATACCTAGTATTTCGTTGTCATGTACATTACATTCAACGCCGTGTAGCACTGGTATTCTGCCGTAACCAGCAGATAAGCCCTTGATTTCAAGTAATGTACTCATGTTTTTTGGCCCAAATAAATTTCTCTTGCTCGCGGATCGGCAGAGATCACATCCATGTTGTCTTCCATAAAAATTGATCCCTGATGAAACAAGGTAACAATATCGCTTATGGCACGAATAAAATTCATATCATGCTCAACTACAATCAATGCTGAGGTCTTATTGATTTCGCGCACGAGCTCTGCTGTCTTAAAGGTTTCTTCGTCTGTCATTCCTGCTGCTGGCTCGTCAAGCAATACGAGCCAAGGTTCAGCCGCAACCACCATTCCAAGTTCCACCATTTGGCGCTGACCATGCGCAAGACTACCAACAATTGAGCCTCGAATTTCGCCCAGTTCAAGGCGGTCAATTGTTTCTTTAACAAGGGTGTTGGCACGTCTGTCCCCATGCCACCTACGCGACGATAGCCAAAGGTTTTCAAATGCGGTAAGCCCATCAAATAAGTTAGGGACCTGTGTTTTGATACCCACACCAAGGCTTGCGATTTCATGGGATTCGCGTCCTGTCATTATTATGTCGCGGATCACAACATCCCCTGATGTCGGGCGTAACTGCCCCGTAAGACATTTAAAGAATGTTGACTTACCTGCCCCGTTTGGACCAATAAGACAGCGTAGTTCTTTTTCGCGCAGCTCAAAATCGACATTGTCTACCGCCCGCACACCTCCAAAGTGCATCGACAAATTTCTGGTTTCAACTACAACTTCACGTCTGGCCATTACTGATCTGCCCCTATCCTATCGCTCTGTGCTTGCGTAACTTCATGCGGCGCTCTTTCTGACGTGCATAGCGTTTTATGCGGCGGCGCTCAAACCAGTTCATAATGGTCGGAACCACGCCATTTGGAACAATAAGAACAAAAATAACTAGGATTATGCCAAGCACCAAGTTAGCATTGAGTATTTGCTGACTGCCCAACGATGACGTTAAAAAATATAATACAAAGGTAGCTAAAATCGGTCCAATGAGGGTCATGCGGCCTCCAACAATAACCCAGATAATCGCTAAGGCGGATTGTCCCAAACTAAAGACATCTGGTGTAACCCTCGTAACACCGACACAAAACAATACACCTCCAAGCCCTGCGATCCCCGCGCTAATGCTAAAGAGACAGAGTTTATACAGGCGCGTATCATAACCCAATAGTTCAGTTCTGACTTCGTTTTCGCGAATGGATATGCAAACGCGCCCAAATTTGGTTGTGACGAGCCATCCCGTGAATACATAGGCAATAATTAGTATCGCCATCGATACATAAAATGTCTGCATCGGAAATAACATAGCAGAGCCATCACCTGGCATGTTGAGGGGGGCTGATCCCGTGCCGTTAAAGCCTCCTAAAAGAGCCTTACCAATCTTATATTCTGGACCTGAGGTGCGCCGCATTAAAGAATATAAGATAAGTGAGACAGTTAATGTAATCACCGCGAGGTAAACATCAGACACTTTGCCGTAAAATACAAAGTAGCCCAAAATAGCTGCAAAGATGGCTGCTGCTAGAATGGCGATAAAAATTGAACCTGTAGACCCACCAATATTTACAGCTGCAACAGAATATGCATAGGCCCCAATCCCAAAAAAAGCACTCTGCCCAAAGCATAAAATACCACCAAATCCCCACACAAGTGCCAGACTGAGAGCCAGTATTGATAGGCCGATCACCTGCGTGAGCGTAATTATAGTAAAAAACTGAAAAATACTCGGCGCGATCAAGGTAAAAATAATTGCAAGGCCTGCGATTACCAAGGTTCCATTAAAAGTTCCATAAAGTCGCATTATTGGCTCTTTCTAAAGAAACGGCCAGTAATGCCAGTTGGCATTAGTCTGAGCAATATGATTGCCGCAAATAAAAGTGCAACCTCGCCAAAGGTTGGTCCCGTAATATAAGACATTATTCCATTCACTCCACCAAGAAGCACCGAGGCGGAAGTAGTACCCGCCAGTATGGCAGAGCCCCCCGAGATGACAGTAATAAAAGCTTTAGCAATATATATGACGCCAATGTTAGGCAACACGCCTGTGATTGGCACTAAAAGGCCACCTGCCAATCCACTCACTGCCGCACCAAGAGAAAATGTGACCATGTAAATTTTGGATGTTGAAATCCCAAGACATGCGGACATGTCAGAGTTTTGCATAGTCGCCCGTGCGACCAACCCAAGAGAAGTGAATTTTAAAGTCAGATAGACCAAAGCTAATAATACAATCACCACGAAGATTAAAAAGAGCTCGTAGCCTGATGAAGTATACTCTCCAATTGTGACAGTTCCTAAGGGTGGTGAAATTACAGTTGAAGTTGAAGCTCCAAAAATTGATGTAATTATTCCAATAAATAACAGCGACAATCCCCAGGTTGCTAGAAGTGTATCGATCATTCTGCCATAAAGCCACTGTATAAGACATCGTTCAACAATAAGTCCAATAAGCCCTACGACAAGTGGAGCAAGAATCAGCATTGCAAACCATAGATTTACACCATTGTTAGTAGCCACCACTACCGTGTAACCGCCCAGCATAAGAAATTCACCATGTGCAAGATTGATCACGCGCATCATTCCAAAAACAATGGCTAGCCCAAGGCTGATCAGGGCAAGATTAGCAATCCCATAAAGGATCTGAAGAGCAAGTGAAAATAAGAGATCCATTAATAGTTCCAGTTAAAAAGGCCAGTTCATTATATGAACTGGCCTTTATGATGTCTTAGATGTCGATACCTGCCGCTTTTAGACCGTTTTCAAATTTGAAAACACTCTGATTAGGGTCTGCAACCAGGTCACAAACCAATAAAGTATCTGAAGGAGGCTGGCTTTCATAGGTCTCAATTATGTTAAAGGACTGATCCTTTAACTCAGCCAGATAGACGTTTTGCAGAGCGTGGTTAGTTTTTGGTTCAATTTCCACGCGACCAGATGGACCATCGATACCAAGACCAGATCGAAGAGCTTCAATCACTGGCATGCGATCTGTTGTGCCTGCTGCCTTGACGGCCTCTGCCCAAAGGTAAGCCCCCTCGTAAGAACGCGCTGCCAGCTCATTTAATGCGGGTGCATCTGCCCCCATACGAGCTTTAAAGCGCGCTACAAAGTCTTTGTTTGCTGGACTATCAATTTCTTCAAAGTAAGAATAAGCACAGATCATGCCGTCACCTTCTTCGGCAGAAATTAGCTTGTGTTCATTACCAACGCCAAATGTTGTTGAAGCAACTGGGACGGATTTATTCATACCAGCAGCGGCGTATTGACGATAGAATGAAATATGAGCGCCACCAACAAGGGCTGACATCACCATATCCGCACCAGAAGATTGGATTTTCTTGATGGTTGGGCCGAAGTTTGTCACGTCAAGCGGAAAAAACTCAGTTTCAACAGGATCACCCCCATTATCACGTACATATTTTTGTACCCACTGCGCTGTGATCTGACCATAGTTATAGTCTGCTGCCACGATGTAAACTTTCTTACCCCATTTGTTCATTGTATAAGGAACCAGTTTTTCAACGGTCTGGGCAGGAGTGGAGCCAGTGCAAAAATTGTTAATATCGCATACGCCACCCTCATAAAGAACGTTATAGAAATACAGCGTATTATAGCGTGAAAAGGTGGGTCTTATAGCTTCCCGGCTTGCTGAGGTTATTCCTGCATGTACAACATCGGCGCGATCACCTGCTGTGGCTTGGGTAGCAAATTGAGTGTAAAACTGTATGGAAGACTGCGGATCATACACCTTCAGATCGATCTTACGACCTAAAAGCCCACCGGCTTCGTTCATTTCATCAATTGCCATTTTAGTAGCATCGACCATGGGCTTGCCATAGATATCAAGCCCGCCAGATTGGTCGAGAATGGAGACAAATTTAATTGGACCGTGGTTGCTTGCCAAAGCCCCATTCATCAGTGCTGGCGCTGCAAGAATTGTTCCCGCTGTAGTTTTTAGAAAACGTCTACGATTTATAGTCATTTTTTTTCTCCTTTTTGGATGGTCTTTTTGTCTTTATTTTCTTTACTTTCTTTTTTTTTGGTCTCTTTAGAGGGCGTAGTGCTGTCTAAGGATTCAGAAAGCCCTTTAAGACCTTCCGAGACATTCAACCCTACTTCTTCACCGATTTTTTTAACCGCTGGCAATTGGAGGGCGAGATCCAAAACCCCATCAATAACGTTGTTAACACTTGAGCTCTCAGACGCACTGGAACCTTCGCTGCCGCCTGATTTTGCAAAACCAGAAATATTGTTAATGCGGATACCTTCAATCTTCTCGGCGGGCTTCATCATTTTCTCAACCACTTCGGGCAAAATTTCCAGTTTCTTGCTAGCGAGCTTCATATCAATTATCTCTTTGCTCTGCGCATTTTCTGCGGCAACTATAGCAGTTTTCCCGGCGGCTTTGGCAAGCATATCGCTTTTTTCGGAGTCTGACCTCAGCCGAGTAGCATCTGCTTTTGCCTTAGCCATGGATAGCACGGTCTCTGCTTCAGAAGCTACGCGCAGGTTATCGACTTCGGTCTGTTCCGCAGCGCGAATAAGCGCTATATCCTTTTCACGTTTAGCGACCTCTTTCTCACGCTTGGTTGAGACTTCTTCCGCGGCCAGTACTTCGCTGGCTTCGATTTGGCGTACTTCAATTTGCGAGCGGATATCTTCTATGCGCTTTTCAGAAAGCTTTACAGAGTTTTCATATTTTGATGACTCCAATGCAAGTTCTTTTTCAAGGCGCGCACGATTCAGTTCCTGATCCTTAGCGTTCTCTGATTTACTTATTTCCAACTCTCGTGCAATTCGTGCCTCATCACGGCGACGTTCAGACGCAGCCTGCTCCTCTGCAATATCAGCCATACTTATAGCACGAGCTGTTTCAATTGCTTTTTGCTGACTGATGGAGGCTTCTTCCTCTTCCTGAGAGATACTTAATTTGCGCTTTGTTGCATCTAAATGTGTTTGTGCCACAGATACTTCGGCTTCAGCTTCGATGGCAGCGCGTTCTTTTTTGTTGGTGGAGATAACTTCGGAGAGCTGACGCATACCGACGGCGTTAAAGGCATTGTTTTCATCTAGCGAATGAAACGGCGTTTGGTCCAATCGTGTGATTGCAACAGTTTCTAACAAGAGACCGTTTTTTGACAGTTCAGCTGATACTATATCATTCACCTCACTACTATACTTTCCACGATTATCCTGAAGAGAATCCATGGTATATTTAGCACCGACTGTCATCAGTGCATCTACAAATTTACCCTCTAGTGTCTCTCCCAATTCTGCCGTTCGAAAGGACTTACCACCAAGCGCCTGTGCTGCTGTTTTTACACCCTCAACGTTGGGGGCAACACGAACATAAAACTCTGCAGCTAGGTCTACACGTAGTCGATCTGCGGTGATAATTGATTTCGGACCCGAGCGTTCTATTTCTAGTTTGGACGTTTTCATATTAACTTCTGATACCTTGTGCAAAAAGGGAAAGGCGAGGAATCCTCTTTCTATTATCACTCTCTGTCCACCAGCACCCGTTCTCACTAGAGCAACTTCGCGGGTTGCCTTACGATAGTAACGGTTCAGGATTGCAATCGAAATAACAATCACAACAACGGCGATCAATATGTATAGCCAAATCATTGCACACTCTCCCAATTCTTAAATGGAACTTTCAATTGTCCATATTCCCAGTTATTCTATCAAATTCCAAAATCCGACCTAATATTAATGTTACAAAGAGTCTTATATTTTCATTTGATTGTAACGAATTAGGTGAAGTTTTAGCTTCAAGTATCAAAGTGTGAAGCAATGAAATACGATTCGTCAATAAAATTAAAGTTTTCGAAATGAACTTAGTGCATACGTTTGCAAGTAGATATCTGAAGGACGGATAGAAAATTTTTTCCCAAAGGTTTATTTACAGACAAAAAGGAGATTGCTCGCTGAGAATAAGAGGTCACTATAAAACGGCGAATTTATTGAAGAGGATAAATTTAAAAAGTAATTTTTTTTGAAGATAATAGCAACTCAATCAACATCCTCTAGTGAGCCTAATTTTGATACAATATTTATTTTAGTTATTGAAACCACCTACTTCGCCAACCTGCTTAATATTTCTCGAGTTGTTGACAATCACTTCCTTTACAAATCAAAGGGCAAGGCAAACCTTTATCCGACTCTCTGAAACATCGAAGTAATTTTTCTGCGCCATAAATACCGTTCAAAGAGGGTGCATTATAGAATTGTTTACAGTTTACTTGTTCTAATTCCTCACAGAAATCCTGCACATAATATCCGAGTAATATATAATTTCGACTTGCGGTGCCTTCTTGATCGAGAGTCGATAAGGGCCAAACTTAAGACCAAGGAATTTACCCTGTGGACTTAGATCCCAGTTTATTTCACCTGTCAGTTTTCCATTTATCCAAAATCTAGTTATTTCTTTACCTTTGCGTAGATCGATCTCAAACACAAAATCTAGCCATCTATTTTTATAATTGTTCGTCATCAAAATATTAGCCACCAGCGAAGGGCGTTCACAGAATTAAGACACTATCCCTTGTATATTTTTAACTTTGCAACACTCTT
>CACJWR010000028.1 GCA_902596985.1 uncultured Alphaproteobacteria bacterium | reverse complement strand
TCAATGAACAGAGGTCATGTGGTTGAAGAATATGAAGCAATAATTAATAAATTAAGATCGGTAAGAAAAGATATTTGTTTTTCAAGTGATTTCATAGTGGGGTATCCAGGAGAAACTGATGAAGATTTTCAGGAAACTATTGATTTATGTAAACAAGTTCAGTTTGCACAGGCTTACAGTTTCAATTATTCATCGCGACCTGGAACACCAGCCTCAAGAAAAGAAGAGCTGGACGAGAACTTAAAAAAGACAAGATTGCATGTCTTACAAGATTTATTAAATGAGCAGCAAACAAGCTTTCTTAACGAACAGAAAAACAGAATACATAAAGTATTGTTTGAAAAAGTTGGCAGGGGAATTGATGAGTATGTTGGTAGAACTGAGCAGTTTTCTCCAGTTACTGTGGTGAGTAAAGAGAACATAGTAGGAGAGATTCGAATGGTAAAAGTTAATTCAGTGATGTCACACTCCTTGAAGGGTGTTTTAAAATAAATTGCTACCGGAATATTGAATAATTTTCTTATGATTATAATATAAAAGGAATGAGGTCATTATATAAATAACATGGGTTTCATAGAAAGCTCAAACACTCTCCGTTTCAGTTCTAACAAGTTACTGATAGAACTCTGCGGCCAACTAGATATAAATCTTTCTAAGATTGAAAGCTGGGCTGGGGTTCAGATAGTGCGTCGTGGAAATGCCTTGTCAATCCACGGTGCTAAGGAGGATTGTGATATTACGAGAAAGTTAATTAGTGACTTATACTCTGATCTTGAGCATGGAAAAACTTTAGATGAACGTGAGTTGGACGTTTATTTTCAACAAATTGAAGACGAAAAAGTCAAACAAATTAAAAGCAACCATGTAAGTGATGAAGTTGTGAATAAAAAAGCAAACTACCTAGAGATTAAAACTCAAAAAAAATTAGTGCAGGCAAAATCAAGGAATCAAAATTCTTTTATTAACTCAATGCTAAGTAAGGAGCTGGTCTTTGGGATTGGCCCAGCTGGGACGGGAAAAACATATTTAGCTATTGCTGTTGGGGTCTCTTTGTTTTCTCAAGGTTTGGTTGAAAAAATTGTCTTAACTAGACCAGCTGTTGAGGCAGGAGAAAGATTAGGTTTTTTGCCTGGCGACATGAAAGAAAAGGTAGATCCCTATATGCAACCTCTATACGATGCGCTGAATGATTTTTTACCTGGTAAAGTCGTATCAAAAATGTATGAGAAGGGCTCAATAGAAATAGCCCCGTTAGCTTTTATGAGAGGCAGAACGCTAAAAGATTCGTTTATTGTTTTAGATGAGGGCCAAAATGCGTCACCCTCCCAGATGAAAATGTTTTTAACTAGACTTGGGATAGGTTCAAGAATGGTTGTTACGGGTGATGTAACACAAATTGATTTGCCCAAAGGATTTAAAAGCGGATTAGTTGATGCATCAGAAGTTTTGTCGAAAATGAAAGAAATTGATTTTATTAAATTCAATGATGTTGATATCGTAAGACATTCTTTAGTAAGAAAAATAGCTAGAGCCTACGAAAAAAACTCAATACAAAACGTAAATTTTGAAAACTAATAAAAATGACAGTCAGAGTATCAGTAAATTATAATGATCCAAAATGGAAACGCTTTGACTTGACCAGATATGTAAAATTATTAGTGTCTAAAGTTGTACAGATTCATCAGATTAAGTTAAATGATTTTTCTCTGTCAGTTTTAGCTTGTAGTGACGCTAAGATCAAAGAGCTGAATAAGCAGTACAGAAAAAAAAATAAAGCAACAAACGTTTTAGCATGGCCAGCTATCCATTGTTTTTTTAACTTTGATCAAAACTATCAGTCTTTCAATAAAAATAATTATTTGTTTTTGGGAGATATAGCAATATCCTATGAAAGATGTTTGAGAGAGGCATCAGCCCAGAATATTCAATTCAACAAATATTGCTGTAAATTGCTAGCTCATGCGATTCTTCATTTATTGGGTTATGAACATGATGTATCTGTGAGGACTAAGAGAATGCAGTTAATGGAAACCAGGGTTTTAAATTCTGTCCTGACAAACAGACCAAAGTTATATAACATCTAATTAGAGTTTAAATTTCATGTTTAAGTTATTTGTGACAAAATTTTTAGACGTATTGTCTCTTAAAAAAGGGCCGACAAATTTGGGTGAGAAGAAAATAATTGAGCCATCGGACAAACACATTGTACAAAAAGAAAGATCTTTTAACCTACATAATCAAAGAGTTGACGATGTCGCCATACCAAAGGCAGATATTGTGGCCGCACCTGACAAGATCACTTTATCGGAACTCACAAAAATATTTAGAGAATCAAACTTAACTAGGGTGCCTATATTTAAAAGTACCCTTGATAATCCAATTGGTTTTGTGCATTTAAAAGATCTGGCTCTCAGAAATGGTTTTGGTAAGCAGAAAAAATTTAATATTCAAGATTTAATTAGACCTTTAATATATGTCCCTCCCTCTATGACATTGGGAACCCTCTTGCAAAAAATGCAAGCTGAGCGAATTCATATGTCACTGGTTATTGACGAATATGGAGGGGTCGAGGGGCTGTTAACAATTGAAGATCTGTTAGAGCAGATAGTTGGCGAGATCAATGATGAACATGAGCTCAAAGAAGATCTTTTATGGAGCAGAGAAAAAGAAAATGTTTTCATAGTTAATGCTAGGCTAAACTTAGAGGATTTTAAATCTCAGGCTGGTGTTGACTTAACAAAAAGAAGGAATGGTGAAGAATATGATACCATCGGAGGCTTGGTATTTAATATCACCAACCGAATACCTTCTCGAGGAGAGGTAGTGACAGATTCCTTTGGGAATGAATTCTCAGTATTAGAGGCAGACCCCCGAAGTATAAAAAGATTGAGGCTAAATTTAAGAAGTTGATTTGTGACATCTAGGATAACAACACTTTCAAAGTCTGTTTTTTTAAGATTTTTTTTATTAGGTTTAGCATTAGCCTTTACACAAGAACCATTTAACTTACCCTATTGTACATTTTTGGTGTTACCTTTAGCTTCCTTTTTAGTGATAAGATTTCTTAAAACTCCTAAACATTATTTCTTTAGTGGATTTGCTTTCGGTTTTGGTTATTTCGGTTTAACGTTCATTTGGATAATAAACCCCTTTTTGGTTGACCCTCAAAAGAATATTTGGCTGTTGCCCTTTGCTTATACCCTTTTTGTCTCATTACTTTCCTTTTTTTGGGCTCTTGCATTTTATATTTCTAGCTATCTCATGAGGGATGAACAGAAAAACCATAAAAAAGTATTTTGTTTGTCAATCATTTTTGCGACGGCTGAGTTATTCCGATGTTACCTGTTTTCAGGGTTCCCATGGGCAATATTATCTTACGCTTGGTTAGACAGTCCGATATCTGTATTTGTAACCTGGATTGGGCCCTATATTTTTAATTCGATAATCATTATTACAGGCTTTAATTTATTCTATTCTTCACCAGTAACTAGCGCCTTTAAAGCAATTTTTCTCTTTGCCGCTCTTTTGGGCCTGCAGAACAAATTTTTTGATACTAGCTTCCAGGAAGCTAATGAATATTTAACCATAAGGTTGGTTCAACCTAATATTAAACAGAGAGATAAGTGGAAAAAGGAGAATGAATTAAACCACATTGAAATATTAATTGACTTGAGCAATGCGAGTCCAAAACCTGATTTAGTTGTATGGCCAGAAACTGCTGTTTACTGGCTTCCAGAAGAAAATCCGGAGAAACTTAAAGTTATAGCTGAACAGGTGAAATCGCCATTGATATTTGGAGCGTTGCGGTTCAACAGAGACACTAAAAAATTATTTAATGCAATTTTCTTGATTGATAAGGAAGGAAAAATTCAAAGCATTTATAACAAAACATTTTTGGTTCCGTTTGGAGAATATCTTCCTCTAGGAGGATTGCTGAAATACTTAAATATTTTTAATAATAGCTATCGTTCGGTTGATGGTTTCAGTAGCGGCACGGGCTTGAAGTTAATAAAGAACTCAGGGTTCCCAATATTTCTCCCACTTATTTGTTATGAAGCACTATTTTCAAATGAAATTTTAGGAGTAGTTAAAGAGGCACGGTGGATACTAAACATAACAAATGATGCTTGGTTTGGGAATGGGGGCGGTCCAAAACAACACTTAAAGATTGCAAGAATGAGAGCATTGGAAAATAATATACCCCTCATAAGAGTTTCAAATAATGGTATTTCTGCCAAGATTTCAAATAATGGAAAAATTGAAAAACATATTGCATTAAATAAAAGAGAGTTTTTAGATGTTGAGCTTGGTTTGAACATCAAAAGACAAAGTACGTATTATACAACTATTGGGAAAAACATTTCATCGTATTTCCATTTAGTGCTTTTATTGCTTCCTATTTTATATTATTCAATAGTGAAAAATAGAAAAAAGGGAGGGTAAAATGGCTAGAAAAGATTACATGTTTACTTCTGAGTCAGTTTCAGAAGGGCATCCCGATAAAATATGTGACCGAATTTCTGATGCAGTTTTAGACTTCTGTTTAAAAAAGGATACCTTCGCCAGGGTAGCATGTGAAACTTTTGCAACAACTAATACCGTTGTAGTTGGAGGTGAAGTAGGGTTTCAGTCTGATTCTCATTCTCAGTCTCTTGCTTCTGAGATAAAGCCTCTTGTCGTTAATGTAGTAAAGGAGATTGGGTATGAACAGGAAGGATTTCACTGGAATAACTTAAATGTATCAAATTTTATACATCAACAATCAAGTGATATCTCTCAAGGAGTTGACAAAGATGGAGCTGGTGATCAGGGTATAATGTTTGGGTATGCAGTCAATGAAACGGAGGATTTAATGCCCGCTCCAATTCAATACTCTCATTTAATTTTAAAATCTTTGGCGGATGCTAGGCATAATAAAATGGCCACTAGTTTGGGGCCAGACTCCAAATCCCAACTCACAGTGAAGTATGAAAACGGTAGCCCGGTTAGTGTTGAGTCAATAGTTTTATCTACTCAGCACCTTGACCCACTGCTTTCATCGCAGGATGTAAAAGAAATAGTAGAGCCATATATTTTAGAAGTAATCCCGGATAAATGGATCTCTAAGGACACCATTTGGCATATAAATCCAACTGGAAAGTTTGTAATTGGAGGGCCAGATGGTGATGCAGGTTTGACGGGTAGAAAGATAATTGTGGACACTTATGGCGGGGCTGCACCTCATGGAGGAGGAGCATTCTCTGGCAAGGACCCAACTAAAGTGGATAGATCGGCAGCTTATATTTCCAGGTATTTAGCAAAGAATATAGTCGCCGCTGGGTTGGCAACGAAGTGTCTTATTCAACTTTCTTATGCGATCGGGGTTCCAGAGCCATTATCAATTTATATAGATACTTATGGCACAGCGACTCAATATGAAAAAAAATTAGAGGAAATATTGCCAAAAATAGTAGATTTGTCTCCAAAGGGTATAATTGAAAAACTAGGTTTAAGAAGACCTATTTATGAAAAAACCGCAGCCTATGGACATTTTGGAAGAACACCTGAAATTGATGGTGGTTTTTCCTGGGAAAAAACAGATCTTATAGATCTTTTGACAAAACATCTTTAATCAGAGAAAGTCTTTGTCGAACTTACAAAACTATGCAAATCTTAGGTTGATAAAGACGTTTGGGCGGTTAAAGGGAAGACCTCTTTCAAAAGACCAAAAATTAGGCTTGGCATTACATAAGCAAAAGTACGACTTCTCTTTAGAGACAGAGAAAAAAATTTGGCTTGAAGTTGGTTTTGGGAATGGACATCACCTAGTAGAGCTAGCAAAAAGAAACTATGATAAACTTATTGTAGGAAGTGAAGTCTACGAAAATGGCGTTGCTACTGCATGTTTTTCACTTTTTCAAAATAAAATACAGAACGCAAAAGTTTTCCATGGAGACGTAAGAAACATGTTGAACTTATTTAAACATAAAATTGTTGACCGATTTTACATTTTGTTCCCAGATCCTTGGACAAAAAAGAGGCATAAATCAAGAAGACTACTCTCCTCGTCCAACATCAAATATTTTTCAAAAATTTTGAAATCAAAGGGTTTTATTTGTATAGCCACTGATGTGGAAGATTATTGTATAGAAATTGAAGATACTTTTTCAAATTTAGATCAATTTAAAAGGATACACGTTTCACCCAAAGAGAAAAACTTAAAATTTTTTATAGATATTAAAACAAAATATGAGGAGAAAGCAATTAACAAAGGATTATCGCCTTCCTATCTTGTTTACAAAAAGGTCTAACACTGCTAACAGTCAGATGAATTTGAGTTCTAAGCCAATGATAACAGTAAACAGATCCAAAGCACTGTCTGGACATATTTTAATCCCGGGTGACAAATCTATATCACATAGGGCTATCATTTTTGGTTCTCTTTGTGTTGGGAAGACAACAATAAGAGGTCTCTTAGAGTCTGAGGACGTTCAAAGAACAATTGAAGCTGTTAGACAGCTAGGGGCAAAGATTGATAAAAAAAATGATAAATGGGAGGTTCTAGGTTTTGGGGTAGGGGGTTTTTCGAGTCCTGAAAATGTAATTGATTGTGGGAACTCAGGTACAACTTGTAGGTTACTTATGGGAGCTATTTCGACAACTCCTATATCAGCAATATTTGTTGGTGATAAGAGTTTATCTCAAAGGCCGATGGATAGAATAATAGAGCCCTTAAGTGAAATAGGTGTTAAATGCTCTGCGAGGGAAGGCTCTTTTTTACCAATAAGTCTAGAAGGGGTATCGAGTGCAATGCCTGGTGAGTTTGAGGCAAAGATTGATTCTGCGCAGGTAAAATCTGCGGTATTGTTAGCGGGTCTTAATAGTCGTGGTACAACAAAATATGTCGAGAGAACTTTGACGCGTGACCATACCGAAAGAATGTTATTGTTTTTTGGAGGCAAGATAAAAACCGAGAAAACCGAAAAAGGGTTTGCTCATTACCTACAAGGACTACAAGAACTTAAACCACAAGAAATTACTGTGCCTTCAGATCCATCATCTGCATCTTTTTTTATAGCTGCAGCTTTAATGGTAGAGGGCTCAGATATTACAATAAAGAATATCTGTATGAACGAAACAAGAATAGGCTTTCTGAAAGTTATAAATAAGATGGGAGCCAATATCGAGGTTAAAAACAAAAGTACCATGTGTGGCGAGCCTATAGCAGATTTAAGGGTAAAGTTCTCAAGGCTCAGGGGTGTTGAGGTGCCAAAAAATCTTGTCGCTTCAATGATTGACGAGTTTCCCATTTTAGCTGTATTGGCGTCCTTAGCGGAAGGTAAGACTGAAATGAAGGGGATAGGGGAGCTTAAAGTAAAAGAGAGCGACAGGATTTTTTCAATGTCTAAGGGCTTGAGGGAGTGTGGAGTTGATGTTTTTTTCGGAGATGACTATATGACTGTTGAGGGAATGAGGGAAGTAAAAGGGGGGCAGTTAATAAATACATTCAACGACCATAGAATAGCAATGTCATTCATTTGCCTAGGCCAAGTAACCCAACAGCCTATTGAAATTAGTGAGTCCTTATCAATTGATACAAGCTTTCCTGGATTTATTGAGAAGTTTAACGAAATTGGAGCAAACTTATCGACTCAAACGAACCAATAATTATTGCAGTAGACGGTCTTTCAGCCTCAGGAAAAGGTACTATTGGAAAGATAATTGCTAAATATTTGAATTTTCCTTATCTTGATACCGGTCTTCTATATCGTGCTGTGGCATACAAATTTTTAAAGTCAAAAATTAGCGTCTCAACTGATAATGCAATTCATGTTGCAAAAAATATAAAGCTCCAAGACCTTGATAATCCAGAGCTAAGGCTTGAGAGTTGTGGTAATTTGGCTAGTAAGCTTGCAGAAAGTGATAGAATAAGAGAGGAACTAATTTTTTTTCAAAGAGATTTTCCTAAGAAAAAAGTTGGTGCAGTTTTAGATGGTAGGGATATAGGTAGTGTTATTTTCCCTGATGCTAAAATTAAGCTTTTTGTTACTGCAGATCTTGAAGTAAGAGCTCAGCGACGTCAAATAGACTATAAAAAAATGGGACAAGAGTATTCTCTCAGAGATCTGACCAAGAAACTTGAGGAAAGAGATAAAAGAGACAAAAACCGAAAAGTCTCACCGTTGATTTGCATGCCAGATGCAATTGTTTTTGATAATTCCGAAATCTCCTATGAAAGATTGAATAAAGAAATTATTGAAATTGTGGAAAAAAAGTATAAAAGTCTAAATCTTGATATAAATATTAAAAAAAGAGTTAAACGACCTTGTCTTTTTTAAGGAGATAGTTAATGGAAACAGCTAACAAATTGGCTGAATTTGAAGCTCTACTCGAGGAGAGTTTTGAGAGCGGGACACCGAAAGAAAATACTGTTGTAAATGGTACAATCATCGCTATTGAAGCAGGCCAGGCCATTATTGATATTGGTTACAAAATGGAGGGTCGCGTTGATGTTAGAGAATTCACAACTTCTGTAAGTAAAGATGGGGAGTTAAAAATTGGTGATAAAGTAGAAGTCTACTTAGAACGCGTGGAAAATGCTAAGGGCGAGGCTGTTGTAAGCAGGGAAAAGGCAAGACGCGAGGAAGCGTGGGATAAATTAGAAAAGGCTGCAAAAACTGAGGAGAGGGTGGATGGTATAATTTTTGGCAAAGTTAAAGGTGGCTTTACAGTTGATTTAGACGGGGCAATTGCGTTTTTACCCGGCAGTCAAGTTGATGTCCGTCCCATAAAAGATACAAATCCTTTAATGAATGTACCTCAACCATTTCAAGTTTTAAAAATGGATAGAAAACGAGGGAATATAGTAGTTTCTAGGCGAGCAGTATTAGAGGAATCTCGTGCAGAACAGAGAGCGGAACTTGTAGGAAATTTAGCAGAAGGTAATACCGTTGACGGTATAGTTAAAAACATAACAGACTATGGCGCTTTCGTAGATCTAGGAGGGTTAGATGGTCTTCTTCATGTAACAGATATTGCATGGAAGAGAATTAATCATCCATCTGAGGTTTTGAACTTAGGAGATTCTATTAAGGTCCAAATCATAAAAGTTAATAAAGAAACCAACAGGATTAGTCTTGGAATGAAACAGTTGGAGATAGATCCATGGGCGGATGTTGAAGGGAGATTCCCAATCGGATCAAACCAAAAGGGTATTGTAACAAATATAACGGATTATGGTGCTTTTGTTGAATTAGAAGCGGGCGTAGAGGGTCTCGTACACGTATCGGAAATGTCTTGGACAAAAAAAAATGTCCACCCAGGAAAGATATTGTCGACGAGTCAGGAAGTGGAGGTTATGGTTCTTGAACTCGATAAGGAGAAGAGAAGAGTCAGTTTAGGGCTTAAACAAATCCAAGGAAATCCTTGGCAAAATTTCGCCCAGGCTAACACAGTAGGAGCCATCCTTGAAGTTGAAATAAAGAATATAACTGAGTTTGGCTTATTTGTTGGGTTGGGCAATGATATAGACGGAATGATACATCTTTCAGATTTGGATTGGGAAAAAGCAGGAGAAGAAGCACTCAAGGATCATAAAAAAGGAGATGTTATAAAAGCGAAAGTGACCGATATAGATGTTGAAAAAGAACGAATCTCATTATCGATAAAGGCATTGGAAAGAGATCCTTTCGACGAGGTCTCAAAAACTGTTAAAAAAGGGAGTACTCTCACCGCAGTGGTGTCAAAGGTGGATGAAGCAGGAATTGAAGTTGATTGTGATGGAGTTAAAGGTTTTATAAAGCGTTCCGATCTATCAAGAGATAGGAATGAACAGAGGCCAGAAAGGTTTTCTGAAGGCGACAAAGTTGATGCGAAGGTAGTGAATTTGGATAAAGCTTCAAGAAAATTCAATCTTTCGATTAAGGCATTAGAGTTAGCAGAAGAGAAAGAAGCCGTTGAACAGTACGGTTCTACAGATTCTGGCGCCTCTCTTGGCGATATTCTTGGTGCAGCGCTTAAAGATCAAGACCAAAAAAATTAAGAGATGTCCATCGAAGCAGAGGTTTTCGAGCAAGCAAAAAAAAGGGCAAGGAGAAGAGGATTTTTATTTGCGCTTCTTTTGGTCTTTTTAATCTTGATTGCAGTGATAATTCTTAATAGTTTTTTAGAGTTTGAAAAAAAAGGCCCACATATAGCAAGGATAAAAATAGACGGCCCGATTTTCGATGATATAAAATTTAATAGACTAATTTACGAGCTGGGGCTTAACCCAAATGTAAAGGCTTTGATTGTTCATATAAATAGCCCGGGTGGTTCAGTTGTTGGAGCAGAGTCAATATTTGTGGCTTTGTCAGAGTTAAGTAGAGAAAAACCATCAGTGTCTGTACTGGGTGAAACAGCCACCTCAGGCGGATATTTAATAGCGGCAGCGACGGACAAAATAATCTCACGGTCAAATACCCTTACAGGGTCTATAGGAGTATTACTTCAATATCCAAATTTGTCGAAACTTTTGGAAAATATTGGAATAGATGTAAATACCATTAGATCGTCGGATCTAAAAGCATCTATCAATTTATTTGAGCAACCAACCGCTAAAGCCATTGAGAAACATCAACAAGTCATAGATGAGACTTTTTTATGGTTCAAGGGGATAGTTGCTGAAAAAAGGAAACTATCAGATATTAATTTAGAGGAAGTCTCGCAAGGGGGAGTTTTTACAGGTAGAAAAGCTAAAAAATTAGGTTTAGTTGATCTAATTGGAGGTGAGAGGGAAGCGATCAAATATTTAGAAGAAAAAGTCGATACTAGAGGACTTCCGCTGGTTGATTGGACTTCTTCTAGTACAGCGAGCTCATCATTATTTGATCTAATTTTTAGACAAGGTGATATATCTAACTTAGGAAGAAACTTTCTATCAAATAGTGGCTTCAGATTATATTCAATTCTTTTCTGATCAATATAATTTCTGTATACTAAAGAAAGAGTGTAATAGGTAGAATATGATTAAATCAGATTTGATAAAAAAGCTGGCAGAAGACAACCCTCACCTATACTACAGAGATGTAGAAAAAATTGTAGGAACTATTTTTGATGAAATCATAATTGCGTTAGAAAATGGAAACAGGGTAGAATTGCGAGGCTTTGGTGCATTTTCAACCAAAGATAGAAAAGCTAGAAGAGCAAGAAATCCAAAGACCGGTTCCGATGTAGATGTAAATCGAAAAACAGTTCCTTTTTTTAAGTGTGGTAAGGGTCTAAGGCAGAAACTTAACGAAGCTTGATTTATGAAGCTTTGGCGCTATATCTCTGCTGTTTTTCTTTTAACTTTGTGCACTTTTTTTGCGTTAGCCAACGATGATATAGTAATGGTTAGCTTACCAAACATATTGGGAACAGTCTCTGGTAAAAGTATATATTTACCAATCTATTTGCTTATTTCATTAGCAATATTTGTTGGAGTGATCATAGGAGTATTGATTGAATATTTGAGAAATTTCAGGTTACGAAAAGCATTTAATGAAAGTAACAAGAAGCTTCTGAAGATTGAAAAAGAACTACAGAAGAATAAAGAAAAGTTTTTAACAGAAGAGGAAAAGATATTTAGCCTTTTAGATTAATCGATGAAATATTTAATTAAAATCTGTGGTATTACTTCTGAGAAAGACCTTAAGGCCGCTCGAAAACTTGGAGCTAATTTTGTAGGGTTTGTTCTTGTAGAAAAGTCAAAGAGATTTATTGACTTAAAAAAATTAGAGTCACTTTCCATGATGGTTAGTAAACCTTTAAAATCAGTTGCTTTGTTGGTTGATCCTTCAGATGATTTACTAGAAAAAGTACTTTTAAGTTCCAGAGTGGATTACATACAGCTACATGGCGAAGAAACACCGGAGAGGGTTGACGAAATCGCTAGGATAACTAATATTCCTTTAATAAAAGCAATTGGAGTTGAAAAGAAGAGTGATCTTCTTAATATTAGAAACTATGAGAGTTCTGTAGACTACATATTGCTAGACTCAAAATCGACAGAAAATGGACATTTAAAGGGGGGAAGAGGAATTTGCTTCAATTGGAACATTATTAGGGGGTTTAATTTTAAAAAACCTTGGTTTTTAGCTGGAGGACTTAATAAAAATAATGTTATTGATGCAGTTAAGATAACAGGGGCTAAAATGTTAGATGTCTCAACTGGTGTGGAAACTAAACCAGGGGAAAAAAGTTTTGATAAAATGAGAGAATTTATTGGAAGGGTTAATGGAGAATTTATTTAAAGACACGGGATCAAATAGTTTCCGTAATGGACCTGATGATAAGGGCCGATTTGGAGATTATGGGGGTCGGTTCGTTTCGGAGACACTTATGCCTCTGATTATTGAATTAGAAAAAAGTTATCAAGAGCTTAAAAAAGATGATGGCTTCTGGAAAGAATATGAGGATTTGTTAAATAACTATGTTGGCAGACCAAGCCCCATGTACTTTGCCGAGAGACTTACTTCGTATCTGAATGGTCCAAAGATATATTTTAAGCGAGATGAACTGAATCATACAGGAGCACATAAAATTAACAATGTTATTGGACAAATTTTATTAGCGAAAAGGATGGGAAAAAAAAGGATCATTGCTGAAACAGGTGCTGGTCAACATGGTGTAGCAACAGCAACAGTTTGCGCTAGATTTGGCTTAGAATGTATAGTTTTTATGGGTGAAACTGATGTTAAGAGGCAAGCTCCAAATGTTTTTAGGATGAAATTATTAGGGGCTAAGGTAAGGTCGGTAACATCTGGGAGAGGAACACTTAAAGATGCTATGAATGAAGCTTTAAGAGATTGGGTTTCAAATGTGGATAACACTTTCTATTGTATCGGAACAGTTGCTGGCCCGCACCCCTATCCAAAAATGGTCAGAGATTTTCAATCTGTAATTGGGCGAGAAGCTAGACTGCAACTTAAAAGGATGGAAGGAAGGAAGCCTGATACCGTTATAGCTTGTATTGGAGGTGGGTCAAACGCCATTGGACTTTTTCATGAATTTTTGGACGATGAGGATATTGATATAATTGGAGTTGAGGCTGGTGGAGAAGGTATAGATAGTAGAATGAAGCATGCAGCTTCATTGACAGGAGGCTCTCCTGGTGTGCTTCATGGAAACAAAACGTATTTACTACAAGATTCTGAGGGACAAATAATTGAGGGACATTCTATATCTGCAGGTCTTGACTATCCAGGTATTGGCCCTGAACACGCATGGCTTAATGATCTAGGTCGAGTAAAATATGTTTCTGTAACTGACTCCGAAGCGCTGGATGCATTTAAGCTATGCTGCAAGTTGGAAGGGATCATCCCTGCTTTGGAACCTAGTCATGCATTGGCTTACGTTATCAAGATTGCTCCTTCATTGCCTAAGGATAAACTTATTCTTTTGAATATGTGCGGTAGGGGTGACAAAGATATTTTCACTGTTGCTGAAAGATTAGATGTCTCTCTGGGGAGTTAAGTAAGCCTTTTCTGAATTATTTCTTCAAAATCCTCACACAGCTTTTGTATTGAAGTTACGATTTTGTCTTTTTCAGCTTCAGAAAAATTTGATAGCACAAAAGACGATACCTCATCTTTTGTACGAGGACGTCCTATGCCCATACGAAGCCTTTTAAAGTCTTTGGTTCCCAAGTTCCGAGATATGGATCTAACACCCTTGTGCCCTGCATCTCCTCCACCCTGTTTAAACTTTATATGTCCTAATTCTAAGTCGATATCATCATAAATAACAAATATATCGTCTTCGCTAACTTTGAAAAACAGCTTAAACTTTGCTACACAAGAGCCAGAAAGATTCATGTAAGTCTGAGGCTTTACTAAAATAATTTTTTCAGAACCGAATAGTTTAGACGCAAACATCCCATCAAATTTGATTTTCCAGTCTTCAAATTGGAAATGTTTGGACAAATGATCTAATGCCATAAAACCCAAGTTGTGCCTATTATTTAGGTGTACTGAACCGGGGTTTCCAAGGCCAACGATTAACTTCACTATCTGAGGCTATCCAATCTACTCTTGAGCAGTTTCTTCTTTTTCTTCTTCATTTGTATCGGTAGCTGTATCATCAGAATCTGCACTCTCATTTTCACTTGACTTCAATCCGCTTGGAGCTTGTATATTGGCTACAACAAAATCTCTTCCTTTTATCGTAGTTTCAGTTCCAGAGGGAAGCACGATATTTGATATTGTAATGGTATCACCAACCTCAAAGTCCTTTATATCTACTTCCAGCGCTGATGGGATTTCCATGGCATTCACGATCAATTCCACTTCTGGCCTTACAACAGTCAAAACGCCTCCTCGCTTTATTCCCTTGCATATGTCTTGGTTATTAAAAACAACAGGTATGAATAATTTAATTCTAGCAGTTTTTGACAAGCGCATAAAATCAAGGTGAGTAGGCAGATCTTTCACTATATGTTTCTGAATGTCTCTACAGATTACCTGTATAGTTTTTCCTTCTACCGACAGGTTAATCAATGTGGACATAAACTTACCCGCATTTAGCTTTTTTAATAACTCATTAAACTTTACGTTTATATTTAGTGGATCTTCTGATCCTCCATAAACAATGCCAGGAACTAGATCATTTCTCCTCGCCTCTCTTGCAGCCCCTTTTCCAACGCCCTCTCTCACGGTTGCTGTTAAAGACAAATTATCTGACATCTTGGTAATCCTTAATTAAAAGTTCTAAAAAAGTTAATATCTTACTTCGGTCTGAAGGTCAAAATTTTTTTATTTTGAATGAACGGATTTTGATAGGCTACTTATAAAGTCTGAAACTTCGCGCTCCGATGCACCCTTTTGAACTGTTTCTATAATAGCTGAACCGACTACAACCCCATCAGCTGAAAGAGAAATAGATTTTGCATCTTCGGGTGACTTTATTCCAAAACCAACACAAATAGGTAAATCAGTATATTTCTTTATTCTACTTATCTCATCGGCGACAACCTGCTTAACAGGGACCTTAGACCCTGTAACACCGGCGACCGATACATAATAAAGAAAGCCACTTGAATTATCTAAAAGTGTTGGCAACCTCTGATTATTACTTGTAGGTGTAAGCAACCTTATAAAATGAAGTTTGTGATTTAAACAAAAAATACATAACTCATTATCCTCTTCAGGGGGCAAATCAACGATTATGAGTCCATCGACCCCAAGGTTCTTAATTTTTTCTACGAAATTTTCTGACCCAATTTTATGTATAGGGTTGTAGTAACCCATCAAAATTATAGGAGTATCTTGATCATTCTTTCTAAACCTCTCAATCATTTGATATAAGTTTTCCATCTTGAACCCAGATTCTAATGCCTCATGCCCTGCATCTTGAATAATTTTTCCATCTGCCATTGGATCGGTAAATGGCATTCCTATTTCTATAAGATCTGCTCCCAGACTTGGTAATTTATGAAGTAGGTTACTTGAATATTTGATGTTTGGGAATCCTGCCATTATAAATGGAATGAAAGCTTTTTTATCTTCAGCAGTCAGTTGGTGGAATTTTTTATTTAGCCTTGACATGGTTACTCTATTTAAATTATTCACAAAACTTGTTCTTTTTAGACTACAAAATAAAATTAATTAAAGTCTTATATAGTAATTAACTGGATAAGGAAATAAATAAAATGGGTTTTAAGACGGGAATTATTGGTCTTCCGAATGTGGGAAAGTCAACTTTGTTCAATGCTTTGACAAAATCCAAAAGTGCACAAGCGGCAAATTTTCCATTCTGTACAATAGACCCAAATATTGGTGAGGTAATGGTTCCAGACGACAGACTTTTAGAGCTTTCAAAAATTTCTTTATCTAATGAAACAATACCTACCAAAATGACATTCATCGATATTGCTGGTTTAGTAAAGGGGGCTTCAAAAGGCGAAGGTTTGGGTAATAAGTTCTTGGCAAATATTAGAGAATGTGATGCGTTGGCTCATGTTACAAGATGCTTTGAGGATGAAAACATTACTCATGTTAACAACGCTATAGATCCAGTAGCTGATATTGATATTATTAATACCGAGCTTTTATTAGCTGATTTAGAAAGCGTAACAAAGCGAATAGAGAATTATAAAAAAAGAGGAGGTAATAAAAGGGACGAAGTGCTTACTTTAGTATTCCTCGAGAAAGTTCTTAAACTTTTAGAAGATGGAATACCAGTAAGACAAGGAAAATTTTTTGACGATGAGTTAAAAATGTTGCATTTATCTCAATTTTTAACTTCAAAACCTATATTGTTTATCTGTAATGTGGACGAAAACAGTGTAAGAGAGGGAAACGAATACTCAAAAAGAGTAGATGCATTAGCAAAGACGTTGGAGGCTTCCACTTTAAATATTTCAGTTTCGATTGAGCAAGAGCTTAGCGAAATATCTGATGAAAATGAGCTAAAAGAGTTTTTACTTGAAATGGGAATGGAAGCTACTGGACTTGAAAAATTAATAAAGACTGGATACGATCTGCTAGGATTATGTACTTATTTCACTTCTGGTCCTAAGGAAACCAGAGCCTGGACAATCACCAATTCTACATTTGCTCCAGAAGCTGCTGGAAAAATACACACCGACTTCAAAAAAGGCTTTATAAGAGCGGAAACGGTGAGCTATTCCGATTTCTTATCAGCTGGCGGTTGGTTGAAAGCTAAAGAATTAGGAAACGTAAGAAGTGAAGGAAAAGACTACTTAGTTAAAGATGGAGATATTATGAACTTTCTATTCAGTTCATAAATTTTAATAATCAATTCTTGCTAAGTATAGGCCACCAGATGGAGCTAATGCAGCACATCGACTTCGATCTTTAGACAATAGTATTTCCTGTATCTTTTTGGCCCCCCACTTTCCACAGCCAACTTTCTCTAAGCAACCTACAATGCTTCGAACCTGATGGTGCAGAAAAGATCTTGCTGAAAAATTTAATTGATAAACAATTCCATCCCTTATCTCTTCAGAATGAATGCTAATTGTATCTATTGTTTTTATTGGACTAGATGCTTGACAAATTGAGGATCGAAATGCTGAAAAATCATGCCTACCTGTGAGGTAATTTGCAGCTAGCTGCATATTTGATTTGTTTAAGCTGTGCCTTACGTGCCAATATTGGTTTTTCTCAAAAGTTAAATCTGTTTTCCTGGAAAAAATTTTATATAAGTAATGCCGCTTTATAGCAGAAAAGCGAGCGTGAAATTGATCGTTAACAAATCTAGCATCTAATATCGAAACTGGATATTTGTTAAGGTAATAATTAATTGCCTTTTGTACAGTTTCACAATCACGTTTAGTTGCTAAGTCAACATGAGCAACCTGCCCGATAGCATGTACCCCGGCATCCGTTCTTCCTGCCCCGACGAAGTTTTCACAATTCATATCAAGTTTTTTTATTGCATCAAATACAACTCCTTGTACGGTGTTTATATTGTTTTGTACCTGCCAACCATGAAATGGTGAACCATCGTATTCTATTGTTAGAGCATACCTATACATATCTTGATTTTATTAAAATGTTTAATTTACGAAAAACTAAATTTACGAAAAAAATATTTAATTGTATATAAATCGATTTTCAACTAAACAATTATTAAAAATTCAGGAATAAAATGTCATTAAACGTTAAAGATTATAAAGAAACCTTATTTTTACCTAACACAAATTTTCCGATGAGAGCCAATCTACCCGAAAGGGAAAAAGAGTGGTTAGCCCGTTGGGAAAAATTGAATATCTACAAAAAACTTAGAGAGGGCATAAGTGACAGGAAAGTATTTGTTCTACATGACGGTCCGCCTTATGCGAATGGAAACCTACATATTGGACATGCGTTGAATAAAATTCTGAAAGATTTTGTAGTAAGGAGTCAACAAGTTTTGGGTAATGACAGTATCTATGTACCTGGGTGGGATTGTCATGGGCTACCCATCGAATGGAAAATTGAAGAGAAATATAGAGAGAAAGGGATATCAAAAGAAGACGTACCGATAAATAAGCTTCGTGAAGACTGTAGAGGCTTTGCGAGCCATTGGATAGAAATTCAAAAAGAAGAATTTAAAAGGCTGGGAGTAACTGGTGATTGGGATAATCCATACTCTACCATGGACTATAATAGTGAAGCAGTAATTGCAGACGAGTTTGTAAAACTGGTTATGAAAGGTGTTGTATATAGAGGTTCCAAACCAGTCATGTGGTCCCCTGTCGAGAAAACGGCTCTTGCTGAGGCGGAGATTGAGTATAGAGATCACCGTAGTACTACTATCTGGGTAAGGTTCAGTATAGCCGATGGTGAGTTAAAGGGATCTGATATTGTAATATGGACTACAACACCTTGGACCATACCTTCAAATAAGGCAGTAGCTTTCAACAAATCCATCAAATATGGACTTTATGAAATAGAAGAGGTTCAAGATGAAAGTTGGGCCAAGCCAAAAAACACTATCATACTTGCTGATAAGCTTTCTGAACAGACGATGGAAAAATCCAGGGTTACAAAGTATAAAAAAATACGAGAGTTGAGTTTGGGAGATCTTAATGAGATTACTTTAATCCATCCATTTTCAAATCTTGAAGAAGCTGAAAGCTTTTGGGATTATGCTGTTCCCTTAGTCGAAGCGGATCACGTTACCGATGACGCGGGGACTGGTTTTGTACATATAGCTCCAAGTCATGGAGCTGAAGACTTTGAAGTTTTCCTTAAACGTGGATGGTTATCTCGTATGACAAATAATGTCGAGGATGATAGTAGCTTTTCGACCGCCGTACCATTTTTTAAAGGCCTGCAAATATT
>CACJWR010000027.1 GCA_902596985.1 uncultured Alphaproteobacteria bacterium | reverse complement strand
GGATTTGGGACTGTCTTTTTTATTCATCAGCCATGATATGGCGGTTGTTGAGCGGGTAAGCCATGATGTTGGTGTCATGTATTTAGGACGCTTGGTAGAGATCGGTCCTAGACAAGCTATTTTTCGTAACCCGCAACATCCTTATACACAGGATTTGTTAAAAGCGGTACCTATTGCGGACCCTGACAAAAGGAAGCCGGAAAGAGATCTAAACTTTAAACCTCTTCCATCACCTATTCATGATTTAAATTATAGGCCTGAACCATCCGTATATAGACAAGTAGAAAAAAACCATTATGTCTTAACAACAGATTGTGGGTATTAACAAATGAATGAACTATCGGCTCTAGAAATTTTAGAAAAATTAGTTAGCTTTCCGACTGTGAGTGATAGAAGCAACCTAGAGCTCATAGATTGGGTAGAAAAATATCTTAATTCATTTCACATAAAGACATACAGAAAATATAATGAAGACAAGGATAAGGCTTCACTTTTCGCTCATGTTGGTCCACAAAAAGAAGGAGGTGTAGTTTTATCTGGCCATACGGATGTAGTTCCGGTTGATGGCCAAGATTGGGTCACTGATCCTTGGGTGCTCACAGAAAATGATAATAAACTTTATGGTCGTGGTTCCTGCGATATGAAGGGATTTGATGCATTGGCTATCTGGGCAATGATTGAAGCCAACAAGAGTGAACTGAAAAGACCTCTCCAAATAGCACTCAGTTATGATGAGGAAGTTGGCTGTATTGGCGCGCCTCCGATGATAGACGAAATGATAAAAAAATTGCCAAAAGCCAGTATGGTAATTGTTGGAGAACCATCCACTATGCTCGCAGTAACTGGACATAAGGGTGCTCTAGGTTTTACAACACATTTAGTTGGGAAAGAGGTTCATTCATCAATATTAGATAGAGGTGTTAGCGCAATAATGAATGGAGCAAAGTTGATAGATTGGGCTAATCAACAGAATATAAGTAATAAAAAAACTGAGCAGACAGATACTGCAAAGTTATTTGACCCTCCCTATACCACTTTACATGTGGGTGTTATAAAAGGAGGAACAGCACATAATATAACCGCAAAAGATTGTCATTTTGAAATGGATATAAGAGTTGTCTCGGACCAAAAAGTTGATTTTTGGATTGGAAAATATAACGAAAAAGTAAAAGAGATAGAAACTGAAATGAAAGCCATCTCAGAAGATGCGAAAATAATTGTCTCAAATAGATCTGCAGTGCCAGGGTTAAGACCGGAAACTAATGGTGAAGCTGAAACTTTTGTCAGACAAATCACTGGGGATAATGGAAACCATTTTGTTTCTTATGGCACCGAGGCTGGTCAATTTCAAGAAAGAGGGTATTCCGCTGTCATATGTGGGCCAGGTGATATTTCCGTAGCCCATCAACCTAACGAATACATTGAGAAATCTCAGTTTGAACTTGGCCTAAGCTTTATGAAAAATATGATCAAAAAGCTTTCTTAAAAATAAGAAAAATTCAGTTTTTTAATTCCAGTTTTTATTGACAGAATTGGGCTAAGTAAAATACGATTTAGTTGTAGAAATTTAAAGGAAATACAAAATGCACATAGAACCTGGAGTAGTAAACGGAGCAAAAATTGGACTTAGTTATTTAACAGGCGCAGCAGCGATAGCATTAGGATTAAAATTGCTTATTCAGCGAATGTTTAATAGCACATCTGTTTTGGTAACGGCTGTCAGATGTCTGATAACAACTATTTTTGTTTTTTCCTTTTTTGAGGTTCTCCCACAGTACCCACTCGGTGTATCAGAGGTCCATTTTATATTTGGTGCAACTTTGTTTTTATTTTTTGGTGCAGGAGCAACAGCTTTTGGTTTGGTTGCAGGTTTATCTATGCAGGGAATTTTGTTAGCTCCATCAGATTTACCGCAGCTCTACATAAACATATCAACTCTACTATTTCCTTTATTTGCGGTTTCGTATATTTCAACGAAGATAATACCGGCCAACATTTCGTATACTGATTTGAAGTATAGGCAAGTTATATCATTAACAGGAATATATCAGGGTGGAATAATTCTTTGGGTAGCGTTTTGGTGTTTCTATGGCCAAGGATTTAATCAAGAAACATTGTACAATGTCGGTGTATTCTCCTTAGCGTACTCTACGGTCATTGGCATAGAGTGTCTACTAGATGTTGGATTGCTAGCCACATTCAAAAGTTACAAAAAAAGATCTTTGCCATCTGTATTTAATCAGAGGTTGATTTCTGTAAAAGACTGATTATTTCTCTTACTCAGATAAGAAATTTAAAGTTGAATTAATTTTCAGAACTGGGATACCTCCTGGGTTACTCATGCTAGCATTTAAAATGAAAGGTAAATCACCATGGGTTCTATAAACTTTGAGAAGTTAGACAAGCTTGCAAAACTATCAGTTAGAACTGGGGTTGCTTTGCAAAAAGGACAAAACTTATTAATTACCGCTCCATCAGATGCATTACCACTAGTGAGATTAATAGCAAAGCATGCTTACAAAGCGGGAGCAGGCTTAGTAACACCTTTTTTCTCTGATAGCGAAATAACGCTCGCAAGATATAAATACGCTTCCGATGAAAGTTTCGATGTAGCTGCAGATTGGCTTTACAAGGGTATGGGCGAAGCTTTTGATAATAATACGGCCAGAATGGCAATTGCCGGTGATGACCCAATGTTATTATCAGATATGGATCCGGAAAGAGTTGCGAGAGCAAATAAAGCTAACTCTAAAGCTTACAAACCAGCAAGAGAACGAATTACCCAGTTTGATATTAACTGGAACATTATAGCTTGGCCGGGCTTATCTTGGGCAAAAAGAATGTTCCCTGATCTAGCTGAAGATGATGCGCAAGCTCGATTAGCTGAGGCCATTTTTATGGCTTCGCGTGTTAATGCAGAAGATCCCGTTGCATCATGGAAGACACATAATCAGACATTGAAAGAGAAAAGGGAATGGTTAAATCAAAAAGATTTCAAAGAGATACATTTCAAGGGGCCTGAAACAGATTTGAAGGTAGGTTTGGCCGATGACCACGAGTGGATGGGCGGTGCTTCAATGGCTCAAAATGGTGTGATTTGTAATCCTAACATTCCTTCTGAAGAAGTGTTTACAACCCCACATGCGCTGAGAGTTGAGGGCTATGTATCTTCTACTAAGCCGCTATCGCATCAAGGAACGTTAATTGATAATATTCGAGTTGTTTTTGAAAAAGGTAGTATAACAGATGCAAAAGCTAGCAAAGGTGAAACCGTTTTGAAGAAGGTTTTAGAGTCTGATGAAGGAGCTCGAAGATTGGGAGAAGTAGCACTGGTACCTAATAGCTCACCAATTTCGAACTCTGGACTTTTGTTTTATAATACACTTTTTGATGAAAATGCTGCTTGTCATATAGCTCTTGGCCAGTGTTACTCTAAGTGCTTTAAAGGAGAAACAAACCTTTCGGCGTCAGAAATAAGGGAGCGCGGAGGCAATTCAAGCATGATCCATATTGATTGGATGATTGGGTCAGGTGAGATTGACATTGATGGTTTTGGAAAAAGTGGAGAAATAGTGCCTATATTTAGGAAAGGTGAGTGGGTTGATTAAAACAAATATACTAACATCAAAAGTGCTAGCCGAAGGCTTAAAAAAAACAGTAAAGCTTGAAGGTGTCGATGAAAAAAAAGAACCGTATGAAAAAACAAAAAAAATTACCAAAGGCGTAGTTGTAGCTTTGAGTTCAGAAGCAAAACAGAAAGTAATCAAGTCCCTCTAGGTTTTTTTTAAATCAACCCATATCATAGAATTTTCTTAAAAGATCCAAAGCGGTAGGTTTCAAATTATTTGGGTTTGACCAAAATTGGTCATCATTTATATCGATGAAACCTGGAATGCTTTCAAGTGCTTCAGTATTTAAGTTCTTCAAACCCATAGACCAAGTCGAAAAGTTTCTTTCTTCAAAACTTCCATCTTCCAGAACTGTTATGGTATGATGTCTTGGGTCAGCAGAAATTCTATCCCAGGTAGATGAGATTGATTTTTTTGGCCCCTCAATGATTTGAAGGAAGTTGCCTCTTTTAAACTTTTTATTGAACCTATAAATAAGTAATCCTGTTATTTCATGAGCCTCGTTCCATTCTCTTGCCTTTTGTAATAATTCCTTAAGCTCTCTGTTGCTTATTTCTGACTGAGAAAAGCTGTAATAGACAATATATTTCAACATTGTATCATTTAATTATTATAGACCTTATACCATTATGGTAGAGTAAAACTGGGAACAAACCAAATTAAGATTACTAGGGAGATAGCTCCGATGAGAGAAGCCGTTATAGTATCAACAGCAAGAACACCCATCGGCAAGGCATACCGTGGGTCGTTTAATAACACACATGCACAAACCTTAGCAGGGCATGCTATTTCAGAGGCAGTAAAACGAGCAAAAGTAGATCCTAATGATATTGATGATGTGATACTAGGGGCTGCAGCTCAACAAGGTACGCAGCAAGGAAACATTGCAAGGCAATCTTTACTTAGAGCTGGGCTTCCTACAAGTGTCGCTGGAATGTCAATAGACAGACAATGTGCATCGGGGATGATGGCAATAGCTACTGCAGCCAAACAGATAATTGCTGATGGAATGAAAATTACCGTGGGGGGTGGAGTTGAGTCTGTTTCGTTAGTCAGAAATGAAAATTTTAGAATGGATAATGCTAGAGATCCTTGGCTTGAGAATGAAATGCCTGAGCTTTATATGGCTATGATTGAAACAGCCGAAACAGTAGCAGATCGATATGGGATATCTCGTGAAAGACAAGATGAATACGCGTTACAGTCACAAATGCGAACAGCTCGTGCCCAAAGAAATGGGTTTATGGATGATGAAATTGTGCCTCTTAAGTCGACAATGAAATATTACGATAAAGAAAATAAAACTGCGACTTATCATGAGGTGAATTTAATAAAAGATGAGGGGAACCGACCTGATACAAGTTTGGAGGGCTTAAGCGCGCTCAAACCGGTTTTTAAAGATGGCATTCACATAAGTGAGGGAAGTCACATCACTGCAGGGAATGCTTCTCAATTGTCAGACGGAGCATCTGCAAGCATTTTGATGGAGTCAAAAGAAGCTGAGCGGAGGGGGCTAAGCCCTCTGGGAGTTTATAGAGGTATGGCTGTTGCCGGTTGTGACCCTGATGAAATGGGAATAGGTCCGGTATATGCGGTACCTAAGCTTCTGAAAAATAGTGGGTTAAAAATGGACGATATTCATCTCTGGGAGCTAAATGAAGCGTTCGCAAGCCAAGTGATTTACTGTAGAGACAGGCTAGGAATTCCAAACGAAATTTTAAATGTAAATGGAGGAGGGATATCTATCGGCCATCCATTCGGAATGTCAGGTGCTAGACTGGTAGGGCACGCATTAATTGAGGGGAAACGGCGAAATGCAAAGTTTGTTGTATGCACCATGTGTGTTGGAGGAGGTATGGGGGCTGCTGGACTTTTCGAGGTTTTGTAATTGCTTAAATTAAAATACCCAAGAGATTTAAAGAAATTTGAGAATTATGAGTTGGGCGTTAGTGATTGGTTTTTAATTGATCAGCGACTTATCAATGCCTTTGCACAGCTTTCAGGTGATGACCAGTGGATTCATGTTGATACAGGAAGAGCATTAAATGAAATGCCAGATGGAAAAACAATTGCTCACGGGTTATTAAGCCTTTGCATTTCTCCAACTTTGGGAAAAAACAAAATTCATATTGAGAACCTAAAGCATACTCTAAACTATGGGATTGATAAAGTTAGATTCATTTCTCCAGTAAAAGTTGGGTCATTTATAAGGCTTAAATCAAAGATATTAGAAGTTACAATACGTGAAGACAATTCCGTTCTTCTCAGAGTTGAGAGATTGATGGAAATTAAGGGAATAAAAAAGTTAGCTATGTATGCTGAAACTTTGTCTTTAATGTATTCCGATGATTCAGTTAATTGAAAAGGCTTTCAACAAAGCCCACAAGAGATTTTTGCAAACCTTCATTATTTAAATGAAACCTATCTATTTCCATTTCCCAGTCCATTTTCTTGAAATGATCTTTATTTTCAGTAAACCAAGCTTCTGAAGTATATTCTATCTCTTCATCATCACAAATTTTTGCGGTCACTAGCCATGATTTAAAGTCAACCTCTTGCAGGTTTTTTATGAGCTCCTTGCACTTGTCACTGTTTCTATCCATAAAATATCCAAAAAGAACAGCTCTAGTTCTGTGGTCCGTATTTGGTTTCCCCATCGGTACTGGATCTAATTCAAGAGCGCTCTCTAAAAGCTCTATTCCTTTCTCTGTCGAACCCGTTCGGGATAAAATCTCTCCATAAACTGATAATACTCTAGGATCATTTGGCACCATTTTGAATGAAGCACGAGCGTGTCTTTCCCCAGCTTTGAAATCATGAGTGCTTAAGGCAACCTCTGCTAGCATTCTATGCACTTCAAAATCATTATCATTTAATTGTTGAGCCTTATCTATGCATTGCATAGAAATATTCCACCATTCTTGCATGTCTCCCTCTAAATAACCGCGTCCCATTGCTTGTCCTATTGCGCAAGCCTTCCAAGCATATGCCTGACCATTATTATTATCAGCTTGGATCGCCTTATTGAAGGAATCGATAGCTTCAAGGCATGCCTCTTTTTTAAATTTGTGGTGTAATACTTTGCCTCTTAATAACAATTCATATGATGTAAGATTTTCTGTAGGTTTGCGATTGGCCCGTTCAAGGCTTGAAATCTCAATTTCACCTAAAAGTGCAATTGATATTTTTCTTACAATTTCGTCTTGTACATCAAAAATGTCTTCTAAGATACGATCATATTTATTGTTCCAAAGAGCGTTTCCATCAGTTGCGTCGGATAGCTCAACAGAAATTCTAACGCGTTTACCAGATGTACGAATACTCCCTGAAACTGCATAATCTACTCCAAATTTTTTACAAAAGTCTCTTATAGTACTGGTAGCACCACGAAATTCGAAACAAGACTGTCGAGATAAGACCTCAAGCTCTCGTATTCGTGAAAACTCAGTAATTAAATCCTCAACAACACCATCAACTAAATAACCGCTATCTTCATCATTATTCATATTATCAAAAGGTAAAACCGCTAATTTTGGCTTGTAGCTTTTAACCGCTTCTTGTGCATCCTTCTCCTTAAGCGCATCGGTCTTAGAAATTTTTTCGCCAGAGGGAGAGATTCCATATACTTGAAAAGCCTCGTCAATATTTTTTAAAGATTTTGTCCCAGCATCTTCAATACTAAAATTTATTCTTTTATTAACCTGATCTTGTACTGCTGTTGAAAGTAGTATTTGTCCTGGAGAACAGGCAGTCTCAAGTCTAGCTGCAATGTTTACGCCGTTTCCATAGACATTATCTCCTTCTATTATGACGTCATCGAGATGTATGCCAACTCTCCAGTCCAGTTGAGATTCTTCAGAAAGCGTATTATTTCTATCATTAATGGCTTTTTGAAAACCTATTGCTGCGTTCACACATTCAACAGGACTTTCAAACTCCGCTATTACTGAGTCCCCTGCTGTATAGAAAATTCTTCCTCCGAATTCTTTTATCTGTGGATCAATTATAGATCTGCAGGCTTTTAGGTTTTCAAGTGTTAGTTCTTCATTCTCATCCATTCTTTTGCTAAAGCCGACACAATCGGTAGCAAGAATTGTTGTTAATTTACGTTTAACTTTTGACATTGTGTATTAACGAAAGCTTTGATTTTAATAGGCAACCAAATGCCCAATTCGAAATTCAGTGTAAAACGAACAAAAGACAAAAAGCTATAAAAAAATTAGTTTTCCTCAGTTTTTCCTTCAAAGTCAGACATGGGCGGACACGTGCAAATTAGATTTCTATCTCCGTGGACATTATCAATTCTATTTACGGGCGGCCAATACTTATCCACACGAAAGGAACCGGGAGGAAAACAAGCTTGCTCCCTAGTATATGGTCTATTCCACTCTCCAACTAGATCTTCAACTGTATGAGGAGCGTTTTTCAAAGGATTATTATCTGGATCGATACGACCCTCTTCAATATCCTTTGCTTCATGGAAAATCGCTATCATAGCATCACAAAATCTATCAAGTTCTGCTTTGGTTTCACTCTCTGTTGGTTCAATCATGAGAGTTCCCGCAACTGGAAAACTCATGGTTGGTGCATGAAACCCACAATCAACTAATCGCTTTGAAATATCATCAACAGTAACACCTGTATCTTTAGTTAGGGGTCTAATGTCTACGATACATTCATGTGCAATCCTTCCTTCAGGCCCAGTGTAAAGAATGGGATAAAACTCTCCCAATTTTTTTGCAATGTAATTGGCATTCAAAATGGCTACTCTTGTAGCTTGTGTGAGCCCTGTTCCGCCCATCATTAAACAGTAAGCCCATGAAATAGTCAAAATTGAACCTGATCCAAATGGAGCAGCAGAGACAGCTCCTCCATCATTATCCTCAACTGGATTTCCTGGAAGAAATGGAGTTAAATGATCTTTGACCGCTATAGGCCCCATTCCTGGCCCACCACCACCATGGGGGATCGCGAAAGTTTTATGAAGATTTAAATGGCTTACATCAGCGCCAATCTCGCCTGGTTTAACCAGTCCAACCATTGCATTCAGATTTGCACCATCAAGGTAAACCTGACCACCAAATTTATGGGTAATTGCACAAATTTTTGAAACATTAACTTCAAACACACCGTGAGTTGAAGGGTAGGTAATCATGCAACATGACAGCCGATCTTTATATTCCTTAGCTTTACTTTCGAAATCTTTTATATCAACGTCCCCATTATCTGATGTATTTACTGGAACAACCTGTAATCCAGCCATCTGTGCTGAAGCCGGATTTGTACCATGTGCCGACATGGGAATTAAACAAATGTCTCTGCTATTATCTCCCCGTGATTTATGGTATCGCCCAATTGTAAGCAGTCCAGCATACTCTCCTTGGGCACCTGAATTAGACTGCATCGATATAGAGTCATACCCAGTCACGTCACATAACATTTTAGACAAGCTGTCTATCATTATGTTATAGCCTAAGGTTTGTTCCTTGGGAGCATATGGGTGGACTTGAGAAAACTCAGGCCAGGACAGCGGGAGCATTTCTGCAACCGCATTGAGTTTCATGGTACACGAGCCAAGTGGTATCATAGATCTATCAAGAGCTATATCTCTGTCAACAAGACGGCGCATGTATCTTGTCATCTCACTCTCTGCTCTGTTCATATGAAATATAGGATGTGTAAGGAAATCAGTAAGTCTGTATAATTCGTTCGGAATTCGATAACCTGAGTTTAAGTCTTTATCTTTTCGTTTTATACCAAATGATCTCCATACTGCCTCAATTATAGCTGGCCTGGTTCTCTCATCCAATGATATGCCAATTCTAGACTTGCCTATCTTTCTAAGATTAATTCCTTCACTAATTGCTGATTTGAGGATTACATTTTGCATGGGACCGACGTCTATCGTTATCGTATCAAAAAAGTGTTTTTGTTCCACATTGAAACCATGTGCCTCCAATCCCTTGGCTAATCTAACGGTTTTTCTGTGAATCCTTTGGGCAATAGCTTTTAATCCATCCGGCCCATGCATCACAGCATAAAAAGATGCCATTACCGCTAGAAGGGCTTGTGCCGTACACACGTTGCTAGTAGCCTTTTCACGTCTAATATGTTGCTCTCTTGTTTGTAGAGCCAATCGATATGCTTTATTCCCTTTACTATCTATGGAAACACCTACAATTCTGCCAGGAAGAAAACGCTTGTAAGTCTCTTTGGTAGCCATATAAGCGGCATGGGGCCCTCCGAATCCTTGCGGAACACCAAATCTTTGTGTTGATCCTATTGCGATATCGGCCCCCATGGAGCCTGGTTCTTTCAGTAAAGTTAACGACATTGGGTCTGCTGAAATTGTAACAAGAGCACCAGTTTCGTGCAGTTTATCAGTCACATTTGTAAAGTCTCTGAGCGTGCCGAAAGTTCCAGGATATTGGAATATTGCTCCAAAGCAATCTTCATAGTTAATGTCTTTATCCGGATCACCAATAATAATATTTATCCCAAGTGGATGTGCCCTTGTCTTCAGGACTTCGATATTTTGTGGGTGGCATTCTTGGTCAACAAAGAAATTTATGGACTTGTTTTTAGTTATCCTTTTTGCCATAGTCATCGCCTCTGCACATGCAGTGGCTTCATCAAGTAAAGAGGCGTTCGCTATTTCCAGTCCAGTTAGATCACTAATCATTGTTTGAAAATTAAGAAGAGCTTCCAAACGTCCTTGGGAAATCTCTGGCTGGTAAGGGGTATAGGAAGTGTACCAGGCAGGATTTTCTAAAACATTTCTTTGAATTGCAGGGGGTGTTATAGTTCCGTGATACCCTTGACCGATTAAGCTCATCATTTTTTTATTTTTTAATGCTGTTTCTCTAAGATGGAAAAGCATCTCTCGTTCAGATTTTGGCTTATCCCAATCAAGTAATTTTTTTTGTCTTATGGATGGAGGAATTGTTTGATCAATTAATTGATCAATACTATTCAGATCAAGAAGCTTAAGCATTTTTTCCATCTCCTGAGGCGATGGACCTATGTGCCTCCTGTTAGCAAAATCGTAAGGTAGATACTCTGTTGGCTCAAAATTATTATTTTCAAAATTCATTTTTTCCCCCTAATAATTTAGTTATTCGATATGTTTCTTGTATTCGTCTTCGCTCATAAGACCGTCAAGCTCTCCTTGATTTTTTAAGGACATTTTGAAAAACCAAGCTTCGCCTGTTGGATCTTTGTTAACCATAGATGGGTCATCCACTATTGCGTTATTGATCTCGGTAATTTCACCATCAAGAGGTGCCAGGATATCCGATGCTGCCTTTACACTTTCTATAACAACTATTTCTTGCCCTTTGGTAACTGAAGTTCCTAAACCTGGTAGTTCGATGAATACAATATCTCCCAATTGTTCCGCGGCATACTCTGTGATGCCAACCTTGACCATATCTCCGTCAGACTCAAGCCATTCATGCTCTTCTGTGAATTTCATATTACTATCTCCTCTTAATTTCTTTTAAAACTGGTTGGTACGAACGGTAATTTTGTAAGTGTTACAGAAAAGAACTTGTTTCTCACTTCACCAAAAATGGGTTCATCAACATTGAATTTATTATGATTCAAATACCCCATTGAAATCGGCCTTTCAAGAGATGGTGAGTAGCCGCCAGATGTGATCATACCAATTTCATTTTTCCCTTTATCATCGCTAAACAGTTTAGTCCCAGATCTTAAAGGAGCTTTCCCATCGGGGAAAAAAGCCTCTCTCTTGAAATAAGGTTGTTCTTCAATTTGTTTTAAAATCTTTTTTTGTCCTACAAAACCACCTTCTCGCTCTCCTCCAGCCCGTCTAACTTTTTGAATAGCCCATTTTAAACCGGCCTCAATAGGAGTAATTGCTTCATTTAAATCTTGTCCATAAAGGCAAAGCCCGCATTCCAGTCTGAGGGTATCTCTGGCTCCCAGTCCAATCGGTTCAATGCCATCTTGTTCGAGAATGTTTTTACAGAAAACTTCACATAGACTATTAGGTAGTGATATTTCAAATCCATCTTGCCCTGTATACCCAGACCTTGAAACCCATAGTGTCTGTCCTTTAAACGAAAAGTTTTCTACATCAAGATACGTTAGGGAACTCAATTTTCCTATTTGGCTGGATAATATCTTTTCTGATTGAGGGCCCTGAATAGCAATAAGTGCTCTTGTTTTAATTAAGTCAACATCGATTTCTTTAGAAATATTTTCTTTAAGATACTTGAAATCAATTTCCTTTCTGGAAGCATTTATAACAACAAAATAGTGATCGCCTCGATTTGATATCATCAGGTCGTCTATTATTCCTCCTTCTTCATTTGGTAAAAACCCATACCTCTGTCTGTCTTTGCCAAGACCTAATACATCAATAGGGAGTAGTTTTTCTAACTCAGTAGCTATGAATTGCATTGACTGTGTATTAGACGAAATGACCAACTGCCCCATATGACTAACATCAAACAGGCCTGCAGACTTTCTGCAATATAAGTGCTCTTTCATAATTCCTAAAGGGTAATTAACAGGCATTTCATATCCAGCGAAAGGTATCACTTTAGCACCAAGAGATCGATGAAGATCGTATAAAGCTGTCTTTTTAAGCTCTGTCAAAACTTAACCTTCTTATCCCGGTATCAAATAATTTTACCGGCATTCGTTAAAGATGTGTGTAAGTACACATCCAAGAATGCCCCCTCTGTTCATTTGCCTGAGATCGTTATCCCTTCGGCGGACTAGTTAAAGTCGCTCTCCAGAGTATTCAGTCTATACCGGTCCTTTTTGCCTGAGAGTTTCCGGGGCGGTTGCTCCTTCGGCAACTATTACTAGTTTCTCCCGATATTGAGAAAGGGTATTACAAAAGCTTTAAACTTTCAAGAATTTTGGTGAAATAGATATTCAATTAACAAAAAACCTATTCAGAACCGTTAAGTTTATCCTGTGTTTTTAATTCAAAATCCGAAGAGTCGTGTCTTTCGTGCAACTGAAACTTTGGGTTGCCTACTATTCGATTGACCATTCGTGCTTTACTTGCTGTTGGTCTTCGATCTATTTTCTCAGCCCAAGCAACGACATTCTTATATGAAGTTACATCCAAGAAATTACCAGCGCTATATAATCGACCAAGCACAAGTTGTCCGTACCAAGGCCAAGAAGCTATATCAGCAATAGTGAATTTGTCACAAGCTAAGAATTCAGCTTGACTTAATCTTTGATCCAATACGTCCAACTGACGTTTAGTTTCCATCGCATATCTATCTATCGGATATTGAAATTTTTCAGGCGCATATGAATAAAAGTGACCAAAGCCGCCTCCCAAATAAGGAGTGCTTCCCATTTGCCAAAACAACCAGGAAAGGCATTCAGTGCGTTCATTTAGTTCAGTTGGCAAAAACTCTGAAAATTTTTCAGCTAAATATAAGAGAATAGCACCAGACTCAAAAACTCTTTGTTCTTTTCCATTCGATTGATCTAGTAACGCTGGAATTTTTGAATTAGGGTTTATTTCCACAAAACCAGATGAAAACTGCTCACCTTTATTTATCCGGCAAAGCCACGCGTCATACTCAGCGCCTTTGTGTCCTAAAGCTAGCAGCTCTTCTAACATCAATGTTATTTTTACACCATTTGGTGTACCCTGAGAATAAAGTTGCAAAGGATGCCTCCCTCTGGGAAGTTTCTGTTCATAAGCAGAGCCAGCCGTGGGTTTGTTTATGCTCTCAAACGCTCCTCCACTAGGCTTATCCCATTCCCAAACCTCAGGTGGGATATATTTAGTTTCTTTAGTCATTTTGATGCCCTCTATTACTCGATAAAAAATTTGATCTTTTAACAAAAGTGATAAGCAAAGGTAATTATTTAATATGCCGTTATGAGTAAATCGTGATAGTAAACTAACATGCTTTCACGCTTTCGAAACAAAAAAGTTCCTGATATATATCTTTTTATTAGTCATTTTTTAGACCACTTCATAATTCTCGTCTTTGCCAAAGCAGCTTACGATGCAGGGCGGGACATAGGGCTCACCTATGGTGAAACCATACAGCTAGCAACATTGGGGTTTATTCTGTTTGGTATTGCATCACCAATAGCAGCCAGAGTAGCAGACATTTTTTCAAGATCTATTACAATGGTAGTATTTCATTTTGGGATAGGCATCTCATCAATCCTGATAAGTTTTTCTTACACATCACTCCATCTGGTATTAGGCTTGTCCAGCTTGGGTTTTTTTGCTGCTATTTTTCATCCGGTCGGAATAGCAATGCTATTGGAAACAAAAGAGCGCGTCGGTCTACGCCTCGGTGTCAATGGATTATTTGGAAATATGGGCGTAGCTAGTGCTCCATTAATTACAGGCATTATTATTTTTTATAGTGATTGGAAAATGGCTTTCTTGATATCTGGAATAATATGCCTAATTTACGGAATATTTTTTGCGCGTGCTCTCAAACCTATGGAGTTGCCAAATGGAGGATCGCCTAAAATAAAGTCTGAAAAGTTTTCTCATGGCTGGAGGCAAGCTCTTTTAGCCTTAGCAATTAGTACCACCTTTGGAGGTTTCGTTTTTACAGCGGTAACTTTCCTCGTTCCTCGGTATTTGGAGCTTTATATGGAAAACCTTATGTTTTCTGTTGCGATGACTGGACTCCTTGCTTCTTTTGTCTATGCAATATCTTCTTTTTCACAGGTTGTTGTTGGATGGTTTATTGATCGTATATCAGCGAAAATAGTTTTATTTATTGTCTCAATTGGTCAGATAATCTTTATATATTTGGCGTCTCAATTCGACGGTTACAAGCTATTATTCGTTATGACGTTAGCGGTCTGTTTTGTTTTCGGGCAAATTCCAATTATTGATGCTGTTATGGTACGTTATGTTCCTGATGGTTGGAGGAATCGCGTTCTTAGCATGAAGTTTGTTCTCAATCTTGGCGTTGGCGCTACTGTGCTACCGACATGTAGTTTTATGTTGGACAAGGGATATAAGTTATCGGAGCTTTTTAGTTTTTTAAGTTTGTTTTCTGTTATTATTGTTCTGGCATCTATTTTATTACCGTCACAAAGTTCTACTCGTGCTGAGAGGATGATTTCGAGGAAATAATAAAGTTGTTGAGCTATTTTCTTTTGTCCAAATGCTATACTTTGATGTAACTTTCTGTAACAAAAATAAAAAATTGTGAGACATATATGAATGACTTTAGGAACAGAGATTTTTTTCATGAGGGAATGAGAGAGTTTCAGGATCTTTTTGACGGGCGCAGAACAGCTGAAGCCATTGAAACAAACAGAAAGCACTACGAGTTTTGGGATGATGAAAAAGAATTAATAAAAAATGCGCAATTCTTCTTTATCGCGAGCTCTTGGAAAGAATATATCGATTGTAATATAAAATCAGGGGATCCAGGATTTGTGAAGATACTTGAGGGAGGAGTAATTGAATATCCAGAATATGATGGAAATTCCATGTATCGGACAGCCGGTAATATCATAAAAAATCCAAATGTTGCGTTATTATTCGTAAATTTTGACGGAAAAAGTCGCCGTATAAGGATTAATGGACAGGCGAGTATTCATAGGGATAGAAAATCCTTGGAAAAACACCATGGTGCTAAGTTTGTTGTGCGAATAAAATGCGAAATTTATCCAAATTGCCCGCGATACGTACCAAATTTAAAAGAGAGCAAACCATCCCCGCATATTCCTAGAAAAGAAAAGGGAGTACCTCCGCCACCAGAGTGGAAACAAAGGGAATATATTCGAGATATATTACCTAAGGGCGATCCACATAGGAAAAAGTGAATTACGGATACTCTATCAGAATAAGAAAGGAATAAATTAACTAAACAATCGATATGGATATTCCTACAAGTACCAAGAGTATACCAGAAATTGAATTCGTTAAACTAATTGCGTTTGGAGAAGATAATAGTGACCTAATTTTTGCAACGAAAAGTATCATTAAAATATTTCCTATCATCGGGACGGAAAAAGAGAGAACTGAAATTAGAAAAACATCAACAAATCCTATTAACTCAAAATTGAAAAAACCTGGAAGAAGTGTCATATAGAAAAGTGAAGCTTTGGGATTTGCAGTTACAGCGATGAAGCCAGCATAAAAACCTGCAACAAATCCTGATTTAGTAAGACGGTGATCTTCACTTAACAGCTTATTCCTTGTGTATATTATATGCAATCCCATCAAGACTAAAACAAAAGAAGCAAAGTATCGAAAAATCAATAAAATATCGGAATACATTGATATAAGAAGACCCAAGCTAAAATAAACCGCAAAGGGCCAAAGCATGTCACCTAGAGAAACGCCTAATGCAAGCGAAATTGAAGATTTAGCTCCACCAGAGACTGTCCTAGCAATTAGTGCCACCCAAACAGGACCAGGGGTAAGAAACAAAATAATTAATGCAAAAAAATAAAGGATGATTTGACTGTTGTCGATTGTCATTAAAATTCCAAAAAAAACTATTTGCTTCACTTTTTTTTGCTTAAAGTGCTAAAGACTAAATTACAAGGCAAAAAAAGGATATTTTATGGAAACTGCATATGAGGCCGTTAAAAAGAAAATTGATGAAAATGATTTGATTATACTGGATGGAGGGGTCGGAACTGAGTTGCAATTTAGGGGCATAGAGATGGATGAAACTTGGTGTGGGTCCGCCTCATTAAATACTCAAGTTTTAGAACAAATTCATTTAGATTACATAAATGCAGGTGCAGAAGTGATCACTACAAATACCTATGCATCTAGTCGTTTAATGTTAGAAGCAGCAGGTCTAGCAGATAGCTTTGAAGAAATTAATTCAAAAGCGATTTTTGCAGCGCAAGAAGCAAAAATACAAGCAAAAAGAGACGATATATTAATTGCTGGATCTTTATCTCATAGACTTCCGATACCTGACGGTGCTAAGCAATCTGATCCAAAGCATGGAGTTTCCGAAAATAGATTGAGAGAAAATTGTGAGGAAATGGCTATGTTTTTAGCTGAAAATGGTTGTGACATTATTATTTTAGAAATGATGTACCATCCTGATAGAATGCTATCAGTCTTTGAAGCTGCAGCAAAAAGTAAAAAACCTATATGGGCTGGGTTCTCAACTCGATTGAGTGATACGGGTCTTGTGTTAAGTTTTATGGACGAAGATGATATTCCTTTTGAAAGTGTTGCTAAGATAGTCAAAGATTTTAATATCGATGTTGCTGGCATTATGCACACGGATGTAAACGCCGTAAGCAAGTCTTTAAAGGTATTAAGAAATTTTTTTGATGGACCTCTGATGGTTTATCCGGACTCAGGCGGGTGGGTTTCACCGAATTGGGACTTTGATAAAGTAATACAACCCAGACAACTTAAATCCTTTGCTGAAAAATGGATTAAGGAAGGGGTAAATATTATTGGCGGCTGTTGCGGGTTATCACCAAATCATATTAGAGAGATAGCCCAATTAAAATGAAAATGTCAGTTAGGGTTTGTTTCTTATTACACCCATCGGCATGGAAGAAATACGCTTCATCTCTTCTGAAGAAAATAGCTCAGGATTTTCTATAAAGTCTAACATCATATCCGACGCATCTCCTCCCCAAAAAACTTGTCCTTCGACTACAAATGTTGGTACGCCAAACACGCCATTTTCAATAGCCTTGGATGTGTTGGTACGCAATACCTTTTTAAGAGCACTCTTATCCTGTGTCGAATGCGTTGATGGTGCGTATCGGTTTACTACGGCTTCTAGTTTCTCTATTCCCTCTTTCTGATCCGGTTGTTGTCCTTGTTTGTAGATTATGTCGAATATTTCTTTAGTTACTTCGTAGGTTGAACTTCCTGCGATACATGTAAGCAAGGCCGGCAGAGGGTTAAATGGGTGTGAAGGAGGCATAGTATATTCTATCCCTAACTTGTCAGCTTTCCATTTGAAAAAACGATACGTAAATATTCTCTTAGGGACAATTTCTGCAGGTCCAAGTTGACCCCAATGTTTCAGAAGAGCGCCAAATACGACTGGATGTATTGTGATCTTAAGCTCATTATCAAACTTTTTAAATTGAGAAAATTGTAAATAAGCAAAGGGAGAAATAAAATCAAAATACCAATCAACTTTTTTCAAAATAATCTCCTAATTTACTCAAGCTATCATATAGAACAACTTGTGCTTTTTTATATAGTATAATAGCATTTCTTCCTTAGGAAACACTATGTATAAACTTTACACAGCACCCACTCCAAATGGATGGAAAGTAGCTATGGCCCTTGAAGAGTTAAGAGCTCAATACGAGGTGCAGCTTATAGATTTACAATCAGGCGAGCAACATTCAAACTGGTTCTTACAAATAAATCCCAATGGACGAATTCCAGTGTTAAAAACAATGGGAAAAGACAGCACATTCATTTTTGACTCAAACGCCATCCTTATTTATTTGGCAGAAAAGTTTGGCCAGTTATTACCAATTAATGAAGCTGATAGAACATTAGTCTTACAATGGTTAATGTTCCAAGCAAGCGGGATAGGGCCAATGCAGGGGCAGGCAGTGGTTTTTGAACGGTACTTCCCAAACGATGTTCCTGCCGCGCGCAAAAGATATCATAATGAAACTAGAAGATTATATGAAGTCTTAGATGTAAGGCTCAGTGAATCTGAATGGCTAGCCCGGGACTTTTCTATCGCGGATATTGCCAATTGGTCTTGGATAAGGAGTCATAAATGGGCACGAGTGTCGACTGAGGGTCTGGAAAGTTTGGAAAGATGGATGGAACAAATGCGTATACGTCCAGCTTGTGACAGAGGTCTTAACATTCCTCCATCGCCAGGAAAAGCAGATAAGGTAAAGTCTTTTGGAAGTGCGATGACTACGACATGAGTGAAATTGAGATTAATGGTATGGCTCATGTAATATTAACGGTTTCACGTTTTAGTGAAGCAAGACAATTTTACAAAAGCCTTTTGCCAAAATTTGGAATGATCTGTGTTATGGATGGACAGGATTTTTGCTATCATGTTGGAGGTAGAACGGCTATAGGTATAAGAAGATGTGATCCTGAATTTTCAGCCGAAACCTTCCAACAATATAGAGTTGGTCTTCATCATCTATGTTTAAGGGCTAAAAGTCGTGATGATGTCGATAGAACTTATGAGCTTTTGACACAGATCAATGCAAAAGTTGTACGTGGCCCCGAAGAACGAGATTGGGCTCCAGGTTATTATTATGTATTATTTGAAGACCCAGATGGAATTCGGATAGAGGTAAATTTCATTCCTGGTGCTGGTCTATTAAAGGAGGGCGAAGAGTTTAAATCAAAAGATGATTACATTCGAAAGGATGGTAAGGATGTAAAGTGATTAATATTAAGTTAAATAAAAATAGGGTAAAAAATGCAACAAAATTTGCTAGAAGAGTATACAGATTTCGTAGATAAAGTTACAAGTGAAGTTTCAAAATCATCTGATAAAATGAGGGAACGTATCAGTTATCTAAATTCCAAAGATATCGAAATGTCACGATTGCTAACAGCGGGTATTGGCTTATCTGGAGAGGTTGGAGAGTTTAATGAAATAATTAAGAAAATAATGTTTCAGGAAAAGACTTTTGATGTTGTCGCGCATGAACACATGAGAAGAGAATTGGGAGATATAATGTGGTATGTAGCGCAAGCTTGTCTAGCGCTTAAGGTTGATTTAGTGGATATTATAAATGGTAATAAAGACAAACTGTCAAAGCGATTTCCACAAAAACAATTCAATAAAAAGTTTGATACTAACAGGAATAAAGGGGACATTTAAGGTCCCCTAAATATATTAAGCGCGGTTTCCACGTAGAGCGAAAAATAAACCTCCGACCCACATGAACACGTGAAGATTGTCATACAGAATTACGTCTAGAAAACTTTCGGGTTCGCCTATCCATATCACGCCCGTTGTTATGCAACCTATAGTAAACCCGCTGAAGCGCGTTAGGGTGTCTCCCAACCAACTTGGTATTTTTTTTGTGTTAAACAATCCGCCTGCAATTAAACCGAGCCCACTACCTAACTCACCAAGAGCTACCACCCACCAAACAAGAACAGAAAGACCATAGGATTCTGCTTCAGCAGGGTCTATGGGTAACTTCATCAATCCCATTTGTATGAACAATAACGCTAAAGGTATTCTTAATAACCAATGAGACGTACAAAATTCTGGTATAGCGCTGTTAAAACGTTCTAATCTTTTCACAATTGCATTCATCTCCTCACTCCTATTAGGCGCAGTCGCAAACAACTGTTTTCAAATCATTGCATCCACAGACACTCACGGACGTGTTTGCGGACGCGACAAATTTTTCAGGACCGAAGGAGGTATTTTTATGACTTCCGTCGCACAATGGGTACTTTGCACTCAGACCACATTGGCAAATGAAATACGACTTTCCGCTCACGACGTCAAGCTTAGTAAATTTTTTCTCTCTGCTACTCATATTATACTCCAAAATCCCAAATTTCGTATCAAATCTTAGTTGACAGCGACTAAATCAAGCGCCTTGTTGCATGAGCTTATCGTACTCACGGACATTCCCATGTCATGCTGTCTTTTGCATTCAGACTGCAAATTTCTAATATCTGCTAGAGTCTTTTCGTTGAAAGATGCTGTTTTTAATGCCTTCTTTATTTTTGTATTGAATGCCGCCATTTCGCTACAGCCACTTGCATACACGCTTGAGCCGCAAAGTGTGATGACGAATATCGACGCTATTAATTTTTTCATTTGTAATGCTCCATTTTCTTTATGTACGTTTTGAATTAAGTCTATTTTTTTAAAAACCAAGCTTAAAAAATTTTTTTTCCAAATCTGA
>CACJWR010000026.1 GCA_902596985.1 uncultured Alphaproteobacteria bacterium | reverse complement strand
CTACAAAACTGGTTGACAGCGCATGCTGTCTAGTAGCACCTGATACTGGGATGGATGTTCAAATGGAAAGAATAATGAAGATTCAAAATAAAGATTTCAAGGGTATGCCCAGAATATTGGAGATAAATCCTGACCATAATATTATTAAGAAACTAAATAAGATTAAGGATACAGACAAAGATGCTTTAAATGATGCCTCTTTTCTACTGTTTGATCAGGCAAAGATGGTGGAAGGAGAGCTCCCTAACGACATAGCAAAATTTAACCAAAGAATGTCAAAATTCTTGGGTATAGCTCTAAGCTGATCAAATTATGTGCTTTGGTAAAGCGTAGTTACACACGCCCCGCCCAAGCCGAGATTATGCTGTAGAGCTGTTTTAGCGCCATCAACTTGCTTTTCGCCTGCGTTCCCACGAAGTTGCTGGGTCAACTCAAAACACTGTGCTAATCCCGTTGCCCCCAATGGATGTCCCTTTGAAAGTAATCCTCCGGAAGGATTGGTGACAAACTTGCCCCCGAAAGTATTATCTCCATCTTGAACAAACTTTTGCGCCTCGCCTTCTTCACATAAGCCAAGAGCTTCATAAGTTATAAGCTCATTGTGGGCAAAACAATCGTGTAGTTCCACTACGTCCACATCTTTAACATCAATCCCAGTTTGCTGATATACATTTTTTGCCGCCTCCTTAGTCATGTCGTAGCCTACTAATTGCATCATATCCTTCTCTGAAAAAGTAGACTCGTAATCAGTTGTCATCGCTTGCGCTAAAATCTTCACACTGGTATCGATATTGTGTTTATTCGCAAACTTTTCAGAAACTAAGACAGCAGCAGCCCCACCACAGGTTGGTGGGCAAGCCATTAATCTGGTCATAACACCTGGCCACATAATTGGAGACTCCATTACTTCTTCCTCACTGACCTCTTTTTTGAATAGGGCTAACGGATTTTTAGCGGCATGTCTGCTTGCCTTAGCTCTAATTTTTGCAAAATCTTTCATGGTGGTACCATACTTGTCCATATGTGATTTTCCAGCACCTCCAAAGTAACGTAACGCTAATGGAATTTCTGCATTCCCTACTAACTGTTCGCAGGTTTCATTAAATTCACCAAAAGGACTTGGCCTGTCAGTGTAGATGTCACCTAGCGCTCCAGGTCGCATTTGCTCAAAGCCTAGCGCCAGAACACAATCACTAGAACCACTTTCTATCGCTTGCCTTGCCAAATAGAGTGCTGTGGAACCTGTGGAACAGTTATTGTTTACATTTATAATTGGAATACCTGTCATGCCAACATGATACAAAGCCCGCTGACCTGATGTGGAATCTCCAAATACATATCCAACAAAGGCACTTTGGATATTTTTATAGTCTATACCACTGTCCCGGAGCGCTAACTTAGCTGCTTTTGCACCCATAATATCATAGGTCTCTGAAGCTCCAGGCTTAGCAAAAGGAATCATTCCAACTCCCGCTACTATTACTTTATTTCCAGTTGATTTATTTGTCATTTTGGGCTCCGTCATTTCTAAACATCTGTTAGTTTATAATTTACACTTAAAGAGGTCAACTTTCTGATTATAAACCAAGAAAATAAACAATCTAATATTTGGCCAGTAAGCTCATAAGGATGATCTGTAGCACTAAGTTTTTTATTCTTTAAGAAGCAATAAGCACTCCGAGCCAATAAAATTTTCTACTATAACGTCTTGTCTGATAAAGCAAATTCAATATTATTATATGTGTGCTATCTGGCTCGATTAAAATGGACTCTTTAAGCTAGCTAGATGCGGGTTAACTAGTACATAATATAACATAATAATTGATGCAAAAAAGGAATCACTAAGGAGAAGAGTATGAAATTTTTAAAAAAACTGTGCATAGTTACTATAGTTTTTTGCTTTGGCACAGAGACATTTGCTGAAGAGTGGAATGTTTCAGTATGGGGCAAACGTAGAGCGTTCACCGAACATATTGAAAAACTTGCAGAGCTCGTAAGCGAGAAAACAAACGGAGAGTTCACTATGAATATCTCTTATGGTGGATTATCCAAAAATAAAGAAAACTTAGATGGTATAAGTATAGGTGCATTTGAGATGGCTCAATTCTGTGCTGGCTATCACCGTGATAAAAACAGAGTAGTAACTGTTTTGGAACTACCTTTTCTAGGGGTAGAGACTTTAGAACAAGAAGTAGCTGTTTCAAGCGCTGTATATGCACATCCAGCAGCGACTAAGGAAATGGAACAATGGAATGCAAAGCTTCTTATGACTTCACCTATGCCACAATATAACTTGGTGGGAACTGGGGATCCAAGAGATACTCTTAAAGAGTTTAACGGGATGAGAGTGCGAGCAACTGGTGGTTTAGGTCAGGCATTTAAAGCAGTTGGAGCCGTGCCGACGTCGGTAACTGCTACAGAAGCTTATCAAGCAATGGAGTCAGGCGTCGTCGATACAGTAGCCTTCGCGCAACACGCACATTTATCATTTGGAACAATCAATCAAGCCGACTGGTGGACATCTAACCTTAATCCAGGGACAGTAAATTGCCCGGTGGTAGTCAACATTGATGCTTATGAAGGACTATCATCTAAACATAAAAACGCGCTTGATGGATCAATAGAAGAAGCACTTGATCACTATCTAGATAATTATGGGAAACTTTTAAGCAAGTGGGATTCTGTGCTTGCTGAAAAAGGTGTTAAAAAGATAGAAATAAGCGATTCAGTAATTGCAGAGTTTCGTAAAAAGGCAGCTGATCCTATTCGTGATGCCTGGATAAAGGATATGGAAGCTCAAGGGTTGCCAGGTCAAGAATTGTACGATTTAGTTATGAAGACTTTGGCTAAAGCAAAGGCTTCAAACTAATACTGACTTGTGGTTAGGTCAATTTGTTTTGACCTAACCATTTCAACTAAGGATTATCTAATGGCTGGCCAAGTTGCGGTAATTGAGGATGGGCATTTATTGAGTCGCCTCGACAGATATCTGCTAAAGCTTGAGAAATTTTGTGCTTTGATAAGTGGCCTAGCGATTTTGTCTCTTATGTTTTTGGCCGTTTACTCTGTTACGGGTCGAAAATTTTTTAATGCTCCCCTAGCTGGATACGTTGATTATATAGAGGCTGCAATGCCTATAATAGCAATAATGGGTGTATCTTATGTTCAAAGAGATGGAAGTCATATTAGGATGGACATTTTTGTTTCTTTTTTAAGAGGGCGGGCTCTTTGGCTCTTTGAATTGCTGTCGATAGTTCTTATCCTAGTCCTTATCTTAGCACTTACATGGGGTGCGTGGGTGCACTTCGATAGATCATTTGATTGTGCGCGGCCTTTTTGTAGTCGTGATAGTTCTATTGATATTGGATTGCCCATTTGGCCTTCTAAACTTGTGGTTCCCTTTGCTTTTAGTGTTCTGGCCCTTCGTCTATTTTTACAAGCTATTGGATATTCAAGAGCTTTAGTATTAGGATTGGATCAACCATCAGCAGTACCTTTAGTCTTAAGTGCCTCTCAACAAGCAAAACTTGAGACCGATGCAATTGATAGATCTAGTTGATGGAAAATATAACTATAGGTCTATGGGTGAGCGGAGGAATGTTGCTTCTTGTTGTTCTAGGTATGCGTGTAGCATTTGCTGCGGGTTTAGCTGGGTTTATTGGTTTGGTTTGGCTTCGTTGGAATGGGTTTGATTATGATCCTAATCGTTTTTTTAAAGCACTTCAGATAAGCGTCAAGGTTGCAGGTCTCACCCCTCACTCTAAAGTAAGCGCCCACGTGTTAAGTCTAATACCCGTTTTTATTTTAATTGGATATTTAGCCTATTATGCAAAGTTGACATCTGCTCTGTTTGAGGCTGCCAAACGATGGATTGCTTGGGTGCCAGGTGGCCTGGCAGTATCCACTGTTTTTGCAACCGCAGGATTTGCTGCAGTATCAGGAGCCTCTGTTGCTACAGCTGCTGTATTTGCACGAATTGCAATTCCAGAGATGCTAAAAATAGGTTACAACAAACAATTTGCGGCTGGTGTTGTTGCTGCTGGTGGCACTTTAGCGTCTTTAATACCCCCCTCTGCAATTCTTGTAATTTATGCTATAATAGTAGAGCAGGATGTAGGGAAATTATTGCTAGCTGGGTTTATTCCAGGTGCGGTTTCAGCATTAGTGTACGGCGGATTAATTGTTTGCATTGCTCTTTATTTTAAGAACGTTGGGCCTCCCGTTAGCGGATTTACTTGGAAAGAGCGTTTTGAAAGCCTAGCACCAGCTTTTCCAATTGTTGCCGTTATAATAATAATAATCTTTTTCGTTTATAACCCATTCGGTGATGCATGGGGAACACCTACAGAAGGAGGGGCCATAGGTGCTTTTATTGTGTTTTTAATGGCTATTTACAGAGGCATGCGAATAAAACAGCTTAAGGAAGCTCTTCTAGAAACTGCAAAATTAACTATAATGATATTTACCATTATTTGGGGTGTGCTAATCTATGTTCGCTTCCTCGGTTTTGCGAAGCTTCCAGATGCATTTTCATCTTGGATTACATCACTGGATATGTCTCCTGTGCTTATATTGGTTTGCATATTACTTGGATATGCTGTTCTCGGCATGTTCATGGATGCCATAGGTATGTTGCTATTAACACTACCAGTTGTTTACCCAGCTGTTATGGCACTAAATGGAGGTGAAACTGTATCAGCCGCTGATAGTGCATTTGGAATGTCTGGCACTATGTGCGCGATATGGTTTGGTATACTGGTTGTGAAGATGGCAGAGTTCTGTTTGATAACGCCACCTATTGGATTAAATTGCTTCGTCGTTGCTGGAGTCCGAGATGACCTAAGTGTGCAAGATGTTTTCAAAGGAGTAACTCCATTTTTTATTGCGGATGCTTTTACAATTGCCGTTTTGATTTCTTTTCCAGGCATTGTTCTTTGGTTACCGTCATTAGCATGATGCTTTTCAAAGCAAAAGTCCAAGAGTGCTAATTTGGTTCAATCATTCCAGTAAAGAGCTAATGGATTATCAATCAGGAGTTTTTTCTGTGTTTCCTCTTTTGGAGCAAAGAGTTCTATGATGTCCACTAGCTGACCGTCATCAGGCATATGCGACTTCATATTCGGATGAGGCCAATCCGTGCCCCATAAAACTCTGTCAGGAAAGTTTTCCACAAGTTTTTTCATAAACGGTAAAACATCGGAATAGTTTTCTTCTGGTCCGACTTTAGTTAGTCTTTCAGGACAAGTTGTTTTGCACCAAAACTTTTCTGTTTCCATTAGCTTCATTAATAAATTAAAGTCCTTACCATTGGTGCCCTTCGCTACATCTGGACGTGCCATGTGATCAAAAACTACACGTGTTGGAAGTGCTTGTAAAAAGGGAATCAGCTCCTCTAAGTCTTGTGACTCGACGTATACAACAATGTGCCATCCATATTCTGCGATCATATTCGATATATCTTTGAATATATCTTTCGGCGTATTATCTACTAGCCTTTTTACAAAATTGAATCTCACACCCCTGACACCTGCATGGTCCAAGCGCTTTAAGGTTTGATCATCGATCTCTGGTCCAACTGCGGCAATTCCTCTGGCCATATTATTTGAATTCAGCAAAGCATCCTCCAAGGCATCATTATTTTTTCCATGGCAAGTCGCCTGCACTATCACGCTGCGTTCAAAACCTAAAAAATCTCTAAGTGCAAATAATTGCTCTTTGGATGCATCACAGGGGGTATACTTTCTTTCTGAAGCAAATGGGAATCGAACAGCTGGACCGAAAACATGGCAGTGGGCATCTACTGCACCTTGGGGTACCTTGAACTTTGGTTTACGAGGATTAGGGTGAAAAGGTAGCCAATCTACATCCATGATTTCAATTAGCCTTCTCACTCTCTTTATGGGGGAATACAATACCATCAAATAGCTTTCGGGCCGTTCTTAAAATAGCTGTAGATTTGATTTTTTTATCTCCCAACTCTGCTAAAACATGCATCTGTCCTGAGGGGTGTTCAATGGAACATAATTTTTTTTCACCATTAGGAATTATCGACAATTTATTGATAGGAGTATCTTCTATCAGACAAGCCGTTGCGACTGAAATTGCACCAAAAACACCGATAGAGCGATGGCACCGGTGCGGAATAAATGTTCGCGTATTTATCATACCATCGTTTAGAGGTTTGCTCACAATTGTCATTTTCGGTACCGTCTTCTCTTTCACATCTCCAAGATTCATTATCTTTCCACACTTAAGTCGAAGGGATTCAAGAGTTCCTCTCAGAGCATTATTTTGTTCCAGTTCCTCGACTTTTTCGTTGCCATTAAGACCTAGTTGACTTGCTTCAATAATTACGCATGGCATTCCGTTATCAATCATTGTTACAGTATATCCGTCTATTTCATCTTTTATATTACCGCTCGGTAAAAGCTCACCACATAGAGATCCCTCAATATCCAGAAACTCTAATGAAATGGGCGAACTTGGCAAAGTAACACCATCTATGTATGTATTTCCATTATAAGTTAACGTACCATCAGGCGTATCAACAGTGGCAATAGCAATTTGTTTTGAATTCTCCATAAAAATTTTTACAGATGTTTTATCTTTTTCCGGTTTTATCAATCCTCGCTCTATTGCAAAGGGCGCAATACCAGCGAGTATGTTGCCACAATTCTGGGTAGAGGATACCACATAATCATCGACAGCAACCTGAAGAAACAGGTAGTCAACATCAACATCAGACCTTTTTGATTTTGAAACAATGGCAACCTTAGACGTTAAGGGGTTTCCTCCTCCAACACCATTTATTTGTAAATTATCTGGAGAACCAAAAACAGAAAGTAAAAAGTCCTTCCTTTTCGCAATATCATTCGGAATGTCGTCTTTTAAAAAATATAGCCCCTTTGATGTTCCTCCTCTCATCCACATCGCTGGCGTGCCTTCAGACATATTTTAAACCGTATTTCTTTAACTTATCACGCATATTATAGATATCTAATCCTAGTTCACCGGAAGCTAGTTTTTTTCGTTTTTCGACCTCGAGCCCTTCTCTTTCCTGTGCTAGTCCGAGAACTGATTTTGCTTCGCCTCTCTTAACAATACACACTCCATCGTCATCAGCTACTATTACATCACCTGCATCAACGGACGCTCCTGCACAAACAATAGGAATATTTACTGACCCAACAACCTCTTTCACAGTCCCTTGCGCATTGTGGGCCTTGCACCAAACCGGAAAACCTATTTTTCTTAATTCTGCAATATCTCGACAGCCGCCATCAATCACGAAACCTCTACAACCTCTGGCAATTGCGGACGTCGCTAGCAATTCGCCAAAATACCCCGCATCTGAGGGAGATGTCGTACCCAATATCATTATATCGCCAGGCTTTATTTGTTCGATTGCCACGTGCACCATCCAGTTATCGGCAGGCGCAGCTAATATTGTTATAGCTGATCCTGCAATTCTTTTTCCCGGGATTACAGGCGAAATATAACTTGCCAGTAAACCTTTTCTTCCTTGTGCTTCATGGATGGTAGATACTCCACAAGATTGTAACCCATCAATAATTTCTTGCTCTACTCGCTCAAAGTTTTGTACTACGATTCCTCCCATCAAAGCTCATCCTTACAGACTGGATACATTGACTCAAACGCTTCAGCGTATTTAGCAACACGACCTCCAGCCATTCCTCCTGAATTGCGCCTAAAATGATTTGCACGGTTTTCCGCCAAATTCGTATAATAATTCCACAAGTGATGCTGCCCTTCCATACACTCTATTGCTTTTCGTTTATTATCCCAGACTTCTGTGATATCTAAGAATACATTAGGTCTCCAACCCATTTGCTCGGTTTGATGGGGTTCAAATAAATATAGTTGAGGGGCGCCTAGCACCTTTTCCCCTGGGTTGTGTCCCCATGCCTGCGCAATCATACGTGTCTCGATTGCTATCTTAGTCATAAGCATATGATCTGTATTATACTGGTCATATTTAGAATGACTCATCATGAAATTTGGCTGAATACTTCGAATGAGATCTACTATTTTTAACTTTGCTTCTTTGTCAATTTCCAAAGGATAATCACCAAGATCAAAAAAAATAATATTATGGGCGTTTAGTGCCTTAGCTGCTTTTTCTGCTTCACTTTTTCTGTTGCTTTTTACCTTTTCTAAGGTCATTCCACTTTGCTTCCATAGCTTAGCGCTCTCACCTCTCTCACCGTATGACATGCAAGCTATGGTAACTTTATATCCAAGCTTTTCATGCAGTGCTATAGCACCCCCGCAACGCCAAACAAAATCTGCGGCATGTGCTGAAAGTATCAGTGCTGTTTTATTTTCAGTCACTGTGTAAATCTCTCTCTATTTTGTCAAGAGTTTGCATTGCTGAAATAGCATCGGTAACACACGCGTTTGGTTGGCGGTTTTCTTTAATAGCGGAAATAAATTCTCGATCAATTAACTCTATACCATTGTTTGAAACATCAACCCCACTCAAATCAATCTGTTTATTGTCCCCATCATAAAGATCATCATATCTAGCTAAATATGTTCCATTATCACATATATATCTGAAAAACGTACCAAAAGGCCCATTATTGTTAAAGCTAAGAGATAGAGTACAAATTGCCTCATCTTCGGTTTTCATACCAATAGACATATCCATAGCAATGCCGAGTTCTGGGTGTAAAGGTCCTTGCAAACCAAAGGTTCGCACCACTTTACTTTGTGTTTGGTACTGGAATAGATCAACCGTATGACAGGCATGATGCCAAAGTAGATGATCGGTCCATGATCTCGGTTCACCCTTTGCATTAGTATTTGTTCTGCGAAAGAAGTAGGTTTGTGCATCCATTTGTTGAATTTTAAGTTCCCCAGCTTTAATTTTGTTGTTTATCCATTGATGGGATGGATTGAACCTCCGCACGTGACCTGCCATGCAGATTAGGCCAGTTTCCCTTTTCTTATCAACAATACGATTGCTATCAGCTAAGGTGTCAGCCATCGGAATTTCTACAAGAACATGTTTGCCAGCATCCATGCACTCAATCGCTTGATTAGCATGCATCTGGGTAGGAGTTGATAGAATAACAGCATCAACATTTTGTAAAGAAATACACTCCTCAAGACTATTACTGAAGTGCTCTATACGCCGCTCGTTTGCAAGAGCCGCTATTTTATCTCTGTTTGGCCCCATAACAGAGACAACTTCTATATCCTCAATATTTTTTAAGGCATCTAAATGCTTTAGGCCAAATGCACCGTATGCTCCCGCAACACAAATTTTCATTTATTTTTCCTCATGCATTATTTTCTAAAATTATATGGCCAACAGCTGTATTAGAGGCAGGAACGTGATAGTGGCGATGAATTTCGGTTACATTTTCGTTCAAAGCGCCTCTCATAATTAACCACATCACCATTTCAATTCCTTCACTACCAGTTTCCCTCAGATACTCAAGGTGTGTGATTTGGCTGGCTCCAACTGGATCCTCTGTCATAAGGTCGAGGAAACGCTTGTCCCAATCAGAATTAATAAGCCCAGCCCTCTTATACTGCAACTGATGGCTCATCCCGCCTGTGCCAAAAATAATAACATTTAAATCTTCTTCATAACTCTCAATGGCTCTTCGTATAGCTTTACCCAGATTATAGCACCTATTACCAGTGGGAGCTGGGTATTGAACAACGTTTACACAAAGTGGAATGACTAAAGAAGGCCATTCATCATTCTGCTTTATATCTCCAAACATCACCGACAAAGGAACGGTAAGACCGTGATCAACTTCCATCTCATTCATGATTGTAATATCAAATTCATTGAGCACTAAAGATTGTGCTATATGGCTAGCCATTTTTTGATGGTTTTTTACTGCTGGTACTGGCCTAGGCCCCCATCCTTCATCTGCAGGTTGAAATTCAGCCCCACATCCAAGCGCAAAGGTAGGAATGCATCTTGCATCAAAAGCGGTACAATGATCATTGTAAATAAGAAATATTACGTCAGGATTTTGTTTTTTCATCCATTCTCTAGATTTTTTAAATCCTTGAAAAACTGGTTTCCAATATTCCTCATGTGTTATACCTGTGTCCATTGCAACACCAATTGCCGGTACATGTGAGCATCCTACTCCCGCCATAATCTTAGCCATCAATCTTCTCCCCACTCAGACTTATCTCTATTGCCTTCTATAGAACGTCCTCCTTTAAGCATCATTTCTCGATAAGAATCTACACCCATACCGGTCATTCGTCCCGCAAGATTTTGGAAATTAATCCCATCATTAGCCGCTAATTTGGAGGTATAATAAATATTACCTCCCAATTCTAATAGTAGATTCCACTCCCTTTTCAAAACAGCTTCGCGCTGTTCCTTAGACATAGGGTAAGCGTCAAGATAAGCCTCTTCATTTTTATTGAAGGCGTCTCTATTTTTCTGTAACCTGAGTGATATACAAAATTGGTTTAAATGATACCCCTCTCTTGATTTATCTGCATCAAAGACAATGGTGCCAGGGATGTTGTCGTATTCTTTCTCAGTCATTTATAATAGAGACCCTTATTAATTAGTTCCTGTTAATTCTAAATAATAATTTTGAAAAGGTCTAAAAATATTATTACTCTTTTCTGTCTCTAAGCTCAGAGGATAACTGTTTAGCAAAAGAAACAAAATTTTCTTTTATTTCAGAGTTTGAATTCGTCTTTCCTAATGAACCAATATTGCTTTGCCAAACAGCAGTTGCTTTTGACATATGATTTGCAAGTCTCAAGTCTTCAAGCATTTTTGATACCTCTTTGAGCTCCTCTGCTCGACGCTTGCCATGAGAAATGCTTCTCTCGAAATTGTAAATAGAATGCTTGATAATATCAAAGTGGGGATGCTCAGCCGATAATGAATTGAATACTTCATCTAAGACATCTGCTTCGACTGCTGCGAGAGCACACTCGGCGGTAAGAGCCTCTAACCCCTTAACCATTATAGAACGAACCATTTTAATGGTAGATGCCTTACCAACCGGCCCCTCAATAATTTTTACATCCATTGGAAGCTTTTCTAATAAAGCATGTGCCTGAAATGCTTTATCTCCAGAGATTAATAGAGGAACAAGGTTTTTTTTTGCATATATAGGTGCCATAACTGCAACGTCTAGGTACCATCCTCCATTTGTCTCAATACTTTCAAATGCACTTTTTTTCGAAGAAGGGGCACATGCATTGAGATCAAAAAAATATGCCCCATCTTTTATAAACTGGCATGATTCTCTCGCTACTTTTAAAGCTTGATCAGCAGTAACTGTAGAAAAAATTAGATCAGAATCTTTAACAAGTTCTTGCATAGACGCTTTTATATGGATATTTAGTTCCTTTGCCCTGGCAAGTATCTCTTCTTTAGTTTCAACTTTATGCAATTTAATATCGTAGGCTTTTATTTGATTATTTCGAAGGTTTCCCCATCCTGAGATAATTGAAGATGCGGCTTCTCCCAAACCTATAAAAGCTATGGAATAACTATCTATACTCATTTGATATGCAAACTCCTTTAAAGGAGTTTCCCGGAAGAAAACCAGGAGAACTCTCTACTTTATACCTATACATTTAAACACTAATCAAAAAGTCATGAAATTATTTCTCAAGAGGTCCTTCAGCTTTGATCCAGTCTCCGATCCCTCCAACGTTTTTTACATTCTTGTAACCCATTTCAATCATGGTTCTTCCAGTGAGTGCAGCCATACCACCTGCGCCACACACCAGAATAATTTCTTGATCTTTGGATAGTGCTTTATTGTAAAATGGCGTTGATTCATCGGCAGCAAACTCAATAAATCCACGTGGAATTCGCAACGAACCTTTTATCGTTCCAGTTGACGCGATATCGGCACTGTCTCGAACATCAATGAAAATCGCTTTCCCCGATTTATGGCGGTCAATTCCCATCTCAACATCAATTTTTTCAACTAACGCATTCGCTTCTTTCAAATATTCACTAGATGTTTTCATTTTTTTTATCCTTCTCTATCACAGATAATTTACAGACTATTTTATTTATGGAAAAACTTAAAGCTTGTCTATCTGTTTAATCCTGAAATTTATCATACAAAAAAATTAATATTCCTTAGTCGAAAATTTTGGCTGCCACGCCAACTAAAATAATAGTCATTAAAGTGAAGAGGACTCATCCATATGCTTTCATAGGTATTTTTATGAAATAAAAATTTTAAGGCTTCATGAACCCAAAACAAAATCTTTACATGAATTTACAAGGATGATAGGCGTTTAGCAATTTGCAATTGCCTAAACCCATTATTATGACTAAAGAAAGACCTCATCTTTTAACGCTCTCTCTCTTAGCGGGAACATATATACTAGTTCAAGTCATAATTGTTCCCTCTCTTACTGACTTGCAAGAACTGTTTAAAACAGATTATAAAACCATCCAATATACTATTTCTGGTTATCTTTTGGGTGTCGCGTTTGTAAATTTTATAGCAGGTCCACTATCCGACCGCTTTGGAAGGCGTCCAATAATGGTGGCGTTCTTCTCCATTTTTTTTGCTTCCTCGCTTGGGTGTTATATTTCAGAAGATCTTAATAGCTTTATGTTTTTCAGACTTTGTCAATCTTCTTCCGCAGCGGGGTTGGTTCTATCTAGAGCCATTATTGGCGATTTCTCAACGAAAGATGATACTGTGAGGATGTTGGGATTATTATCAATTGCAATGGGCATTGCCCCTTCCCTGGCACCACTAACAGGTGGAATAATAAATGACTATTTTGGTCCAAGAGGTATTTTCCTTTTTCTTACTTTCCTTAGTTTTTTGCTTCTTACATTAATAATGATTGATCTTAGAGAGACGCATTTCCATAAAAGCAAAGATATATTTTCTCAAATAAGAACATATCCCACTTTAATCACTAGCTTAAACTTTTGGTTGCCGACGTCTACGTTCGCTCTAAGTTTTTCCATTTTCGGGATTTTTTTTATTGGTGGGCCATATATCGCAGTAAAAGTTTTTAACCTATCTCCAACAGTTATGGGAATATACCTAGCGTCTCCTGCTCTTGGGTATGTGCTAGGTAATATATTGGTCAGCAGAATCGCTAATTTAGTATCAACGAAAAATTTAATGGTATCTGGCAGTTTAATACTAGTTTTGGGGCCGTGTTCTTCTTTATTGCTGTCAAACTTTTTCCTCCATCCTTTAAGCTTCTATCTACCCATACTTATAATGACTTTTGGATCAGGGATTATTTGGCCTGCATCAAATGCTGAAATAGTGAAGGCGATACCACATCTGGCAGGAAGCGCCTCTGGTTTGGGTTCAGCTATAATGACACTAATGTCTTCATTTGCAGCGTTTTTAACCGGTATCTATATTGAAGAAACAAACCCAATCGATTTTGTATGCTATTTTTTAATATTAGTAGGACTTCTTTCATTTTTCTCTTCCCTGTGTTCCAGATCAAAATGACATTTCAAAAGCATAAATGATAAGTCCACTACCCTTTGTAAACATCAAATTGCAAGAGACAAAGATTTAACGGAGTATGAGATGGTGGAAAGAAACAAACCGGTAGCATGATTTGATCTCGCCTACTCTAGTTTGTCCTCGAGTACAATTAATACAAACGACGTTAGAAGCAAATTTTTAACCGCTTCAGTTGAATTTTTATGAGTACTGATAGCTTTTTTCTGAGATGATAATGCTTTATTCTAAATGTGCCCAAGGAGCGACTCGAACTCTAACGGTATCACTAACGGCGGATTTTGAGTCCGCTGCGTCTACCACAAAAAAAACGCTATTTACGCGACCACTACGACTCAAATCTACAATAAATTTTGATAAAATTAATCATTTTGGTATACCATTTGGTCTGCCCTCACACAAAATGGAGAGAGGGGATCTCTGTTCTATTTGTGCCATCAATTATCTTTAAAAAGTTTAACTTAACTTCCTATTCTTATAAAAAAATTAGAATGTCTTATTTATTGGGACTTTCGGTTTTTACTACAGCCGCCAACGGTGATATATGTTGACAGCATCGGTTCCCCGTCACCAATCCAACACATCTTTAACTCCCTACCGTATTTTATGCTCTTGACCAAAAATTTCGTAATTTCGGTTTCTGTATCCAAATTCATAATCGAAATGTTCTCTCCTACCTTAATGGCATTTGCGCTCAATTCTATTTTTTTGAATGTTTCACACTCATCTGAAACACAATATTGAAAACCCGATACATTATTCCACTTCGCACTGGAAACCTCCACTTGAGCAAACGTATAAGAAGGTAATGAAAAATAAATTAACGCAATCAATTTTAAACATGTTTTTATTGGACCAGGCATGATGTAGTAGTTCCTCAAAGACCGTTGTAAAAGGTTACTAATGTTTTGAAAGTCTGTGTACCTCTATAAGTTCTAGTAGATTTGGAATACTCGCTGAAAATGTTTAAAAATTCTTTAACATAAAAAAAATATGTGATTACATTGTTCATATAGTGAACCTAAGGGAGATTTACAATGACTATTATTGCTATGTCAAAATTTAGACCACACGCTGGAAAAGCGAGTCTAGTATTACAAAATATGAAAGATGTTGCATCTGAGTTTGAAAAGATGGGCATGACTGCAAGAATATCGCGTGATATGCTTGGGCCGGATGCAGGATGCCTTACTTTCTCTTCTTTTCATGAAACCTTCACAGACTCAATGACTGGCCTTGAGAAAGTTTTTTCGAGTGACTGGTGGGCAAAAATACAAATGAGACTAGATGATAATCCATCTAGCGATATTGTAGTACCTCTAAACCTCATAAGGACCATTGCAGGAGGTATGCATGCCACTCACAGATTTTTTATGTGGAGATGGTATTTAATTAAAAGAGATAAGATGCCTGAAGCTATGGAACTCTTCACTGCAGTAGAGGAAATGTGTAATAAGGTTGATATCAAGCCAGTGTTGATAGCCCCTGTAACCGGTGAACCAATGAGCTCAATGGTAATAGGCTATGGAGCTGAGTCCATGAACCATGCTGGAAAAGGGATGGATGAAATGGGCATGTCTGAAGAGTATCAAGCCATGGTGAGAAAGGGCGCTGCTCTTGGAGAACTTTATCGAGCTTGGATGTCTATTCCTGCTTAAACATTTTTAATCGGGAGGTCCACTAACTTACTGGAGGACCTCCTTATTCAGCAGAATTTGAAAAATAACAACTGGGTTGAAATGTTTATAAAATTTTTGCAGATAGAGATGTTAGAGGTCATTGATTAATCAAACATTATTTTTTAATTAAGAATTAAGCTGGCCTTCCACCAAAATTAGAAAGCCACTCGAGCCAGCCTTTCTAAATTTACTAATTTCTTTAAATTGCTGCGATGAGAAAAAACGTTGAGCAGTTTTGATATCTTTAAACTCAACTAAGACGTCTCTTTGAAAGGAAGGATTGCCTTCTTTAACCATCCGCAATCCGCCTTTCACTAGGTACTTTCCTCCAAACTCTTCGATTACTTTTCCGATTTTAGAGTCATATATTTTATATTGGCTTTTATCACTAATAGTGATTTGTCCTAATAAATAGCCCTTCACCATTCTATATTTTCGTAGTCATTAAGTATGCTTAAAAGTATTTATCAAATCCACCTTCTTACCTTTTTTTGATATTCCACATATTCTTCGCCGAAAATATCTAGGAGGGCTTCCTCTTCAGGTAAAATTTGCAAAAAATTAAGAAGAAAAATAAATGCTACAACGATTACAACTCCCAACCAAGTTCCGAAAAAAATTGTTGCTGCAATAGTTAATAAGACAAGCCCTAAGTACATGGGATTTCTTGAATAACGATACATGCCGTCCGTTACAAGTACAGTAGTTTCTGAAGGGGTAAAAGGACTAATCGTTGTTTTATGTTTTGCAAACAATCGAAAAGAAGGTATGGCGCATGCCAATCCAATAACAACAATTAATATACTGATTACTGTTTGATAACCAAAAATAATAGGTTCAATAATGAGGGAAGATAAATAAATTATGGCTATCATTATAAGTGCTATAATTGGTGGTGGTATTTTTGTTTTCATTTCAGAATTTCCTTCTTAATTTTTTAAGTCTCGGAGAAGCCCAAGAGGGCTAAGTGTATGATTTACAATATTTAACTAGTTATTTCACTGGGTGATTATCCGGTGTCTTAGGGTTATACATTGGATGTGTATCGTGCTTTTCAGCAGTAGAAGTCTGAATAAATGGTGCTTTTGTGCGACAAAAATTTTCAACTTGTGGTTCAAACCAGAATGTTGGAGGGTCAAAGCTTCCTCCAGGAATAGCTACCATACCTTGGAAAACATTAAGTCTCAAAAAGATAGTCGAGCCACAATTTTTACAAAAATTTAACGTAACAACATTCCCAGATTCAGTATTATTTTCATATATCGATAATTCTCCAGAGGTTAAGGTGACCTTATCTTCTGGAAACCAGACTTGCGTTCCAAAAGCGCTTCCCGTGTATGTTTGACAATATCGGCAATGACACATAATTGCTCTCGGAGAGTCTCCCTTCGTTTGGTAACGACTTTTCCCACAAAGACATCCTCCAGTTCTCACTATTTCCTCTGTCATAATTCCCCCCTTTTTGTATCATATAAAACTCTAATACAATTAGTATCTAAACTGGACTGTTTTTGTTATCATATAGGTACTTCTCTCACGCCTAGAACATAAGGGGTGAGCTCATACGTTTATTTGGTGTGCAAAAGTAGGATTTTTATAAAGTTACTTTTTTCATCAACCAATAACTTTTATGTTAGCAGCAGATGACCGACCCTTATCCTGGTTTATTTCAAAAGAAACTTTTTGATTTTCTAGAAGGGTTTTCAATCCAGACTTTTCGACAGCGCTTATATGTACAAAGACATCCTTATTACCGTTGTCGGGTTGTATGAAACCATACCCCTTGTTTGTATTGAACCATTTTACCATTCCGTTTGTCATAATATCTATCCTTATTGTTTTTAAATTGTTTGAGGAAAATAAATTTCCTAGTGTCTCTAAATAAGGAAAAAAACTGAACTCACCCCAATGAGTATTACAATAACCTTCGTCACACAACTAATTGTTTAAAATTATTCAACTTATTTACCCCAACCTTCACTGAAGAAAGCAAAAGGAAGTCATATTAATGTTCTTTGGAGTATCCAGCAGAAAAGTGTAATTGGATGGTAGTATTTTTATTTTTAAAGTAAAAAATACCAGTTATCTTTTAATACTACTCTTCACCCACTCCTCATTTATATGAGCAGATATAACCTCCCCCTCTAGAAACCAATGGTCTTTGACGGCATCCCCATAGTCTGCCATTCTTTTGTCTAACTCCGCTCTTGCCTCGTCAGCTTTCTCTTGACTGGGATAGACAGATATAGCCACCACCGATGTGGGAGTAGTTTTAATGCGCAGCATTATCTCAGCATTTGGAAAAGATTGACGCATTGTTGACGCTGTGTTTTTTGTCTTTTCAACAAATAATTCCTCAGAACGCCAATCGACCATATTTATTTTTGCTACACTCATATATATATCTCCTTGATTTTAATACAACCACAGTAACCATTGTTTGTTGCTTTCAACGCCTTGAAAAGTAATAATTTCCAACTTTTGAAATAAAAATGCTCTATTTGGGAAAGACTTCGTTTTTTTTGGTATTTCCTGGTAATTCAAAATGTCGCATTTGATAAATTACAAAATAATGCTATCTCTATTCTATGTGTGTAATGACAAGTTTAATGTTTCTCGGCATGTTGGGATATCTCGGCTTCAAAGGAGCCAAGTGGATTGTGAAGACTCTTTACCAAAACAGAACATCAATATCTAACAATATCTACCAAGCCTACAATCTACCTGAAACGTTGTATCAGCGCGTAAGAGTAGATGGAAAAAGAGACTACAGATAATAAATAGAGGCAGCTTATCTATCTCTAGCATGAGACGTGACAAAACTCAATATTGAGCCAGAGTGAGCGGTAAAGCGATTGTAGCATCAATTTAAACCAATTAATGCCTCGAGAGCTTTTTTACAAATACACGATTGCATAATTTTAAAGATAGTAGTTAACTTTAGGTGTTTCTCATTGCCCCTCGAGCATGATGCTCCACCCTTAATACTTATAAAAGATAGCACCTATATTGACTTAAAAAATAAGTAACCTTAACATCAGTCCGGAAAATAATTTCACGATTGCTATGACAGAATCAACATTATTGAATTATACCACTGCAGATTTTTCTACTAAAGCTGATATGGAAATCCGGATATATAGATGGCAGGAGCAGAGAGAAAAGTACTTACCTAAACTCCAAGCAAAGGGCATGCTGAGGTTCACAATTACTAGGGTTTGGAATAAAGAAGGCGTATTCAGAATAGGATATCTGTTCGAATATAAGAATGAGAAGGCGTATAAAGATTGTCAAGAAATATGGCAAGAAATTGAAAGCAATATGAAAGCGGAGCAAGCAGTAAAGGTGTTTGCAAATAGAGGTATTGTTCTTGTGGATGATGTTACACCAAGAACATAATTTCTTTATACTTCTCTTTATCTTCTAAATTAGAGCGCACAAGAAACATATTTATATAACTATATTTTAAAAGTTATCTATCCATAACATCAAAACAATATTAAAGAATAATAGGAAGCCAAATATATAAGAGTAAACCCAATACTTCCTAAAGATTAAGTCTCCATATTTCATGAGATAAAAAATAATATCTGCTATCTTCAATCGACTTTTTCCTAAATAGCTTTGTTTGAGACAGTATATTTTCGGTTCCACCAAAAAATTATCGGAGTGATTACTATTGTTGGAAGTATCCATAATATAAAGACTGGTTCAATATATATATTTGTTACTAATACAGCCGTGATTACTGCTATCGTACCCGCTAACATGTTCGTTAGATGTCTAGCAATTCTTTGCTTACCGATAGCTGATTTATGTCTGTAACCTCTAAAGTCAGTATACCCCAGACTAATTGCTATAAACCCGAAAATAATAAGCGTGATGTACTGAGAATTATTGTTTATGAAATAGTATATCGCTAAGCACCACATTAACGTCCCTGATAAAATCATTAAACCGACGGCAACCCAATCAAATATATTTGCTATTCCTGTTCTGTTTCTTGCAAACCTCATTCCTGCATAAGCTAAGTAGAATGAAAATATAGCAATAAGAAACAAAAAAACCTTACCACTAACAATAGACATGGGTATGGCTGTTAAAAAAATTATAGTCATTCCCCAGAAGTATGTTCTGCCCGCTATAATGTGAACTTTTTTACCCTTTGAAGATACTACTGCGGAAACTGCAGCCATTAAAGCCAACGTCCCTGCCAGAATATGTATAATTAACAAATAGTGCATAATTCAATTATATGATTTTTCTTAAAACCAACAGTCACTCAATAATGCTTATAATCTATCAGAGAGTGAATAGGTTGCGGAGTTAGCTGAATTTTTCTCATCGCGGTAATCCTTCATTAACTCTCTTCTTTTTAATTTGACTTCCATCAAGATTTAACTTTTTGACTACCGGATGCTTTTCATCAACCACTCTCCAGTAAGGAAAATTAACATCATCTTTATGCTGTTCAATTGCCATTCTAAGAAATATTCCAGTTGTCACTGGACAAGTCTTGTCAGCACCTGCCTTTACTGCCAAGCCTTGCCTAAGTTCTTTTATGCTCAAAAAAACCCCTTTAGGTATTGCATAAATAAACTCTGAAATTTTCTCAGGCGATGAGATAAGCATTTTCTCGCCAGCAGAGATATCGGAAAACCCTTTATCTAAAATTTTTACAATATTTCTATTCAATATTTATCTAAATTTTTGTGTTTCTACTTTTAATAAATTTTTTATTAATTTATTACTTCCTTCTTGAAAAACGCCTTTATAGTTTTCAGGTCTTTCTTTTCAACTGCCTGATTATCCGGAGATAAAAAATCGAGAGGATTTGGTATTCCCGAGCTTTGCTCCACATAGTTTAAAGATTTGGAAACTACAGAGACTAGTTCCCACCCTTCCTGACCAAGTGCGTTTAAGATATCATCACTTGCATCCCATTGAAGATACTCTGTCTTATAGATATATTTCTTTGTCATTATTACACTTAATTTTCTTAATTATCGAATTGCTATAAAGTTGATAAAGCCTTTTAATCTTTTCCTATCTCACCCTCTATTATGTGTTCTAAATTCAGTTCCTCACAATATAAAACCATTTTTACTTTTACCTTGCCCGCGCCACTATAAACTTTTTCTATTTCCTGTTGTGAAGTAATCCCCACTTTCTTCAGGAACTTTCTTATTGACATTGTTACCTCATCATCAATCATGATAATTTCCTTTATGCTCTTCTTATTTTTAAAATATACTTTCCAACTATATCACCAGATACTTAAAAACTTCTCAAAAAGTTAAGACAATCAACTTTGTGGAATTCTATTAAATAATTTGATACTCGCTTTTAAAATAAAAAATCACACGTCTTTTGCATTTATAAACTTCATTTTGGTCTACCCACCGTAACTAAGTTTTATCAAAACCACTAAATATAGAGATAAATTCATTATGATGGTGCTCAGGGAGAGAGTTAATTGATCCGTACACGCACCAATGACTACATCAAAGTAAGCAATACCGGTATGTCAGGTAAAGAGTAGTTCATGTCAAGACGCACTTA
>CACJWR010000025.1 GCA_902596985.1 uncultured Alphaproteobacteria bacterium | reverse complement strand
AAAGGCTGGCTTAGCGCTAGCTTTATTAGGGATTGATGAAAAAATTGACCCAAAAGATTTAAAGGAAATAAAGAGGCTAAAAGGTGTAAAAGAGGCAAAAACTTTGAGTTTTGAAATCTGATTAGATCAAGAAATGAGTAATTTAATTGTAATAGGCACACAGTGGGGCGACGAAGGAAAGGGAAAAATCGTAGATTTGCTTTCTTCAAAGGCAGATACCATAGTTAGATTTCAAGGAGGTCACAACGCTGGTCATACATTAGTTGTTGGTGATCAAGTATTCAAGCTTTCACTTTTGCCATCCGGAGTCATAAGAGAAGATAAGATTGCGGTGATTGGGAACGGAGTGGTATTAGATCCATGGAAATTACTAGAAGAGATTGAACAATTAAACTCGAGGGGAATAAAGATTTGTAGCGACAGGTTTTTAATTTCTGAGAATACGCCTCTTATACTACCCTTTCACAAAGATCTAGATCTTTTGCGGGAACAGAAAGCGGGAAAAGAAAAAATAGGTACAACTGGAAGAGGAATAGGGCCAGCTTATGAAGATAAAGTTGGAAGAAGGGCATTAAGGACCGGTGATCTGAAAGACCCAAACCAAGTGAAGAGAAAATTAAATATTATTAAAGAGCATCATGATATTTTGAGGGCAGGATTGGGCGCAACTGATATAGATGAAGAACAACTTTTTGATGAATTGATGATAGTGGGTAAAAAAATTAATATGTTCATAAAGCCCGTTTGGAAAATTCTTAACGAACAGATTAAGAAAAATAAAAATATTTTATTTGAAGGCGCACAAGGTTCTATGCTCGATGTAGATTTTGGCACTTATCCATTTGTTACCTCTTCTTCAACAATTGCGGCAGCAGCAGCAATTGGAAGCGGTGTTGCTCATAATAAAATGAACTCTGTATTAGGAATAACAAAAGCATACACCACTCGGGTAGGAGAGGGTCCAATGCCTACCGAGCTTACTGATAGTATTGGACGTTATCTATCAGAAGAGGGAAATGAAAAGGGAACAGTGACAGGTAGAGACAGAAGATGTGGTTGGTTTGATGCACCGCTTGTTAGAAGAAGTTGTTTGCTTAATGGTGTTACTAGTCTTGCTCTCACAAAAATTGACGTTTTAGATAAGCTGGAAAAAATTAAGATTTGTGTAGGATATAGAATTGAAAAGGAAGAATATACAGATTTTCCTGTTTCCACTTCTTTATCAAATAAGATGTCTCCAATATACGAGGAAATCGATGGTTGGAATACCAGTACGGTTGGATTGGAAAAAATTGATCAGATGCCTATAAAGGCAAGGGCGTATATTCAAAGGATAGAGGAACTTTCTGAGGCCGAGGTTTCGATAATCTCAACTGGGCCAGAAAGAAACCAAACTATTTTGATAAATGACCCATTTTAATTATAATTTAGTATAGAGATGTCTTCATATAGATTAAAAAGATTATTCGCCCTTTTAGTTTTATTACTTTGGTTACCTTTGTACATAGTGTTGGTTTTGAACTTACTTACTTTTTTTGAAAGACCAAACTTATTTATAGAACTTTTGACATACATTATAGTAGGTGTGTTTTGGGCTTGGCCTTTCAAAGCTCTTTTTAAAGGAATAGGACAACCAAACAAAAAAAAATAATTTAAGAAATGTGAAAGTGCGATACGTTTGAAATGTCCAAAAAATTTGAAAAAAGACTTGAATTAGGAGAAGCTGTAACGCTCGTAGGTGGTGCAGGCTTTTCCAAAAATCTTCTTTCAAAAAGCCTAGCTCTTACCAATGATCTGATAGCAGCTGATGGAGGAGCAAATTTTCTTCCAACGCATACAGTTCCCAAATATATAATAGGGGATTTAGACTCTTTAAGGTCTCCGGAAAAGTGGGTTGGAAAGGGAAGTGAATTAATTAAGATTGAAGATCAAGACTCAACGGATTTTGATAAGTGCACATCACTTATTAAGTCAAAAAAAATTATTGCGTTAGGCTTCATGGATCAAAGGTTAGATCACTTTTTAGCTGTTTGTTCATCGCTTGTGAAGAATAGACGCGTGATTTTTGTGGTTGGAAAAAGAGATGTTATTTTTCACCTGCCAAATGATCTTTTTATTAAACTGCCTGTTAATTCACGTGTTTCTTTATTTCCTCTGAATAAAATTAAAACAGTAGAAGCAGTTGGTTTGAAGTATCCTGTTGAGAACCTTGAATTCTCTCCTATGGGTAAAATCGGAACCTCCAATATATCAATTAGTGAAAACATAAAAATTTCTTATCAAGGCTCAGGAATGCTTGGTATATTTTCGAGCCGGCATCTGGATATTTTTTATAATTCGATGTAAGATTAACCAACAAAGGTGGAGAAAAAAATAAATTCTGGAAAGAAAATCGCAGCTACAAAATCTATGGAATTTATAGATCCAAAGAAAATTATTGGGCTCGGCACCGGATCAACGGTAAATCACCTTATCAATAAAATCCATGAAACTTTCATACTAAATGGTCAATCAATAACTGCAGTATCTACTTCAACAGAAACAACTGATCTCGCTTCCAGTCTTGGAATTAACATTATAGATCTGGATCAAGTTGACGAACTTAATGTTGTTATTGATGGAGCGGATGAAGTTGATCCTGAAAACAATTTAATTAAAGGGGGTGGTGGTGCACTTTTGATGGAAAAAATTGTAGCGAGTTGTTCTAAGCAGTTTATCATAATAGTTGACTCCTCAAAAATTGTTTCCAACTTAGGAAAGTTTCCCCTGCCAGTTGAAGTGGTTCAATTTGGTTCTGAAAGGATTAAAGCTTCTATAGAAAGATTTTTAATTTCTCTAGGGTATCAAATGCCCAAAGTTACATTCAGAAGATTTGCATCAAAAAAATATGTAACTGATCAGCAAAATTACATTCTTGATTTGCATCTAAATGAAATTCTGGACCCAAAAACGTTATATATTGGGTTGCTTCAAATTGTTGGAGTTGTTGAAGTTGGTTTATTTATAGAAATGGCTTCTAAAATTATTATTGGTAATGATGATGGAAGCTGTAAGGTAATTTAGGAGGCTAGAATGTATGACTTATTCGTTATAGGAGCAGGATCAGGTGGAGTTCGTTCAGCAAGGTTAGCTGCCGCTCAGGGCTTTAGTGTTGGTATTGCTGAGTCCTCTCGCGTAGGTGGTACTTGCGTTATAAGAGGATGTGTTCCCAAAAAGCTAATGGTCCACGCCGCAGAATTCAGCCAATATTTTAGCGATAGTGAAGGTTATGGATGGACTATTAAAAGTGCACATTTTGATTGGCAGCGAATGGTGATAGCTAGAAATAAGGAGGTAGACAGGCTAGAGGCAGCATACAAAATGAATTTGAAAAACTCTGGTGTTGAAATTTATGAAAATTTTGCAAAATTGAGAGGAATGAACGAGGTTGAGCTAGATAATCAGAAAGTTATAAAGGCAAAACATATTCTTTTAGCGACTGGTGGTAAGCCTAAGAAACCAGAGTTTCCAGGTGTTCAGTTTACAAAGTCATCTGATGATATTTTCATGATGTCAAGCTTGCCAGAAAAAGTCGTAATTTACGGTGCTGGTTATATAGCCTGTGAATTTGCTACAATTTTTAATGGATTGGGTGTCGATGTTACACTAGTTTACAGAGGCGAAAATTTATTGAGAGGTTTTGATTGCGACATTCAACGCTTAGTGAAACAAGGATTAGAGGAAAAAGGTATAAAGGTGATAGTTAATACCGTGATCGATAGCGTTACAAAATGTTCAAAAGGACTTTCAGTGGATTTGAGTGACAAAAGCCAATTGGTTGTTACCGAAGTTGTTTGTGCTGTTGGTAGAAAGCCAAATATTGAAAATCTTGGACTCGAAAAGTTAGGGGTTAATCTGAATGAAGGTGTGGTGGTGGTTGATGAGTATCAAAAGACTAATGTATCAAATGTCTATGCTATAGGTGATGTTACTGACAGATTAAATTTAACGCCAGTAGCCATACGCGACGGTATTGCTTTTGTAGATACGGTTTTTAAAAATAAACCTACAGTGCCCGACCATCATTTGGTTCCAAAAGCCGTTTTTACTAAGCCTGAGGTTGGAACAGTTGGAATGTCGGAGTCAGAGGTAGTCAATGTAGGTAAAGCTTATGTAGTTTTTAAGACCGAATTCAAACCGATGAAAAATCAATTGTCAGGAAATCCACAAAAAACGCTCATGAAAATGCTAGTTGAAAAGAAAACCGATAAAATTCTTGGGATCCACATTGTCGGAGAGGGTGCCGCGGAGCTTATACAAGTTGCTGCTGTAGCCGTTAAAATGGGAGCAACAAAAAAAGATTTTGACGCAACTTGCGCGGTACATCCGACTGCTGCAGAAGAACTAGTTACTTTAAATTAACTTTGTACACTTGAAATTCTCAAATTAATGAGCATTTATACCAAACAAGTGATTTTTACGTAGTAAAGGAATAGAAATGCCCAACGATGATAATGATAACCCTTGGGGTGGAGGAAACAATTCTGGAAATAAAAGCCCTTGGGGGAATAGTAACGGCAGTAGTGGTAAGGGACCTCGAGATGACAAACCTACATCTATCCCTGAAATAGACGATATGGTAAGGAAAGGTCAAGAAAGGCTTAAAGTTCTACTCGGGGGTGGTGGATCAGGCGGTAGGGGCGGTAGAGGTCAAAAATCCCCGGGAATTGGAAAAGGCTCCTACGGGTTAATCGGCCTGGCGATTGTTTTGTTTTGGGCATATGCTTCTTTCTACACTGTGAAGCCAGAGGAAAAGTCGATTGAACTTTTACTTGGTGAATACTACAGAACGGGTGAATCGGGACTTAACTTTGCCCCATGGCCCTTCATAACACATGAGGTATTGACCGTTACGAGAGAAAATACCGAGGATATCGGAGTTGGCAACAGGTCATCTAACCAAGATGAAGGTTTGATGCTGACTGGAGATGAAAACATAGTAGATATTGATTTTTCAGTAGTATGGAATATTGCTGATCCAGCAAAATTTCTCTTCAACTTGGCCCAACCACGCGAAACGATTCAAGCCGTTTCTGAATCGGCAATGCGAGAGGTGATTGCCAAATCGGAACTTGCTCCCATTTTAAATAGAGATAGGGCTGTAATCAGTGCAGAAGTTAGAACTTTGATACAAACCACTTTGGACAGTTACGACAGCGGAGTAAACATTGTACGCTTGAACTTTGATAAAGCCGACCCACCCGGTGAAGTTATAGACGCTTTCAGAGACGTACAAGCTGCAGAGCAAGAGAAGGATACATTGGAGAAACAAGCTGATGCTTACGCTAATCAGGCGTTAGCGAAGGCTCGTGGAGAGGCAGCTCAATTAATTCAGGAGGCAGAAGGATATAAGGCCAGGGTAGTGAATGAAAGTGAAGGTGAGGCAGCTAGATTTGTTTCCGTTTACGAAGAGTATGTCAAGGCTAAAGATGTCACGAGAAAAAGGTTATATTTGGAGAGAATGGAGGCAATCATGCGTGATGTCGATAAAGTTATCCTAGACCAAAATGTTGGAGGGGAGCAAGGGGTTGTGCCGTACCTTCCACTAAATCAACTCAGAGCAGGAGGGAATAATTAATGGTTTTACGGGTTATATCAATAGTAGTAGCGCTCATAGCGTTCGTTACATACTCCTCACTCTTTGTAGTTGACGAAAGGCAAAAAGCGCTTGTATTGCAATTTGGACAAGTTGCTGACGTTAAAGAAGAACCTGGGTTAGCATTTAAACTACCATTTATACAACAAGTTGTGAGGTACGATGACAGGATACTATCGCTCGACACCATGCCGCTCGAAGTAACACCGCTTGATGATAGAAGATTGGTGGTAGATGCTTTCGCAAGATACAGAATTATCAACGTCGTTCAGTTTAGGCAAGCCGTAGGAACTGGGGGAATTGTTACGGCTGAAAGTCGCCTTGAAAGAATTCTGAATGCCGCATTAAGAGAAGTGCTTGGTTCTGTGACCTCTAATGCGGTTCTATCAACGGACAGGATAGAGCTAATGACAAGAATAACGGAAAGCGCAAAGATAGAATCGAAAGGTTTAGGTGTAGAAATAGTTGACGTTAGGATCAAAAGAGCTGATCTACCCACACAGAACTTAGCAGCTACTTTTAGAAGAATGCAGGCAGAGAGAGAAAGAATGGCAGCAGACGAGAGAGCGAGAGGTCAAGAGGCTGCTCAAATAGTCAGAGCGGAAGCTGATAGAAAAGCTGTTGAAACGGTATCTGAAGCAAAGAAAGAAGCTGAAATAATAAGGGGTACTGCCGATGCACTAACGACCAAAATTTTTGCAGATGCGTTTGGTAGAGACCCAGAGTTTTATGCTTTTACCAGATCGTTGATAGCATACGAACAATCAATGACAGGATCAAACACCACAATGGTCATAAGTCCTAACTCTGAATTCTTTGATTATATAAAGGAAAGTGAAAAAGAGTGATAGAAAAGGTGCTATTCGCTTTGGGATCCGTAATAGCATTTGAAGGGTTTTTTTTAGCGATTATACCAGAAAGGCTAAAAAAAACTTTGAGTCAAATTTCGATCATTCCTAATAAACAGCTTTCTCGAATTGGTTTAGTAATGATGGCTATTGGGATAATAATTATAGGTGTAACAGATATTTAGGATGGAACTTACATGAAAGTCTTGAGAAAAGATACAGCAGAGAAATTTTGTTCTTATGCTTTTTTACCATTTTGTATTTTCTTATTTTTTATCTTTGTCAGTGGTATATCCCACGGAAAGGGTATGCCGGGTAGTTTTAGTGATCTCGTGGAGAAATTAAGTCCTTCAGTGGTTAACATTACCACCAGCTCTACCGTGCCTAACAGGCAGGAACTCAATCCACAATTACCACCTGGTTCGCCATTCGAAGATTTATTCAGAGATTTTATGGATAGAGAACAAAATGGTGCACCTAGAAGACAGCGAAGGGGCACAGCGCTGGGCTCAGGTTTTATCATCTCAGCTGACGGATATGTTGTAACAAATAACCATGTCATAGAAAATGCTGATCAAATAGAGATTGAATTTTTTGATGGCCAGTTAATGGAAGCAACAGTTGTTGGAACTGACCCTAAGACAGATATAGCACTTTTAAAAGTTAAGGCCAAAGATAAACTCAAGTTTGTTAGGTTCGGAGATAGCAACAAGGCTAAAGTAGGTGACTGGGTTTTAGCTATAGGTAATCCCTTAGGTCAAGGGTTCTCTGTTTCTGCAGGTATTATTTCTGCTAGGGGCAGGGCTCTAAGTGGATCTTATGACGATTTCATACAGACCGATGCTGCGATAAATAGAGGAAACTCAGGAGGACCACTTTTTAACATGGATGGTGAAGTCATTGGTGTTAACACAGCGATTCTTTCTCCGAATGGTGGGTCTATAGGTATAGGTTTCTCGATGTCATCGTCTGTAGTTGAGAAAGTAATAGACCAGCTTACGACTTTTGGTGAGACAAGAAGAGGTTGGTTAGGGGTAAGAATACAAGATGTTACTGAAGATGTTGCGGAAGCTCTTGGTATTGAAAAAACTGATGGTGCGTTAGTTACCGATGTCCCTGATGGACCTGCTAAAAATGGGGGTATAAAATCAGGAGATGTTATTGTTGAATTTGATGGTAAGACAATAAAGGACACCAGAGAGCTCGTTAGGATAGTTGGGGACAGTCCTGTAGGTAAGCAAGTGTCAGTGAAGGTACTGAGGGATGGAAAGAAAGTTTCCTTGTCCGTCAAGCTAGGTCGATTAGAAGATAACATTGCATCAAGCCAACCATCGAGGCAAAGGACAAAAAAAGTCGAGTTTGCAGGGATGATTTTGTCTACTTTAGAAAGAGAAGTGGCCGAGCAGTTTGGTATTGATCAAAATATAAAGGGTGTTGTTATAGTAGATGTAAAGGAAGGGTCTGTTGGCGAGGAGAAAGGGTTGAAAAAGGGAGACGTAATTATCCAAATAAACAGGATAAAAATCTCTTCCACAGATGAACTTTACAAACTTAACGATGAGGCAAAAAAGGCAAACAAAACGTCCATACTTATGTTGATACTAAGAAACGGTATGAGAAGATTTATTGGTCTGCCAACTCAATAGTGTGGGTTTATTTTATATCTGGAATAAGTTCGAGAAGTCTTGAGATGTCTCTTATATCATCAGCAATTAGGTGAGAGACTTCGTTTTCCCTTTGTAGCTGTCCACGTACTAATAAAAACGAAGAGAATACAACTTGATCCCTAAACTTTCTGTAAACACTATTCCAACAAATTATATTTGAGGTCCCTGTTTCATCCTCTAATGTTAGAAACACTGTCCCTTTAGCTGTTGAGGGCATCTGTTTAACAATTACAAACCCTGCAACTGCTGCAAAAGAGTTATTCTCTAAACTACATAATTCAGCACAAGTCAAGATTGCATCTTTTTTTTGAGCATTTTTCATAAGAACAAAAATAGAACATTTTTTTTGTTATTAATAGATTAAATTTAAGATTGTATAATTAAAAAAATAATATTAAGTTCCTTCCCAATGGTTAAAATTACTTATATAGAGTTCAATGGGACCGAACATGTTGTCGATGTAGAAGATGGGCTAACAGTGATGGAGGGTGCTCGTGACAACGATATTCCAGGCATTGAAGCTGATTGTGGAGGAGCCTGTGCTTGTTCCACTTGCCACGTTTATGTCGATAACGATTGGGTTGATAAACTTCCCCAAAAAGAAGATATGGAAAGTGACATGCTAGAATTTGCCTTTTCCCCCGATGATAAAACCTCTAGGCTAACATGCCAAATTACAGTTACCGATGATTTAGAAGGCTTAATTGTAAGGATGCCCGAAAAACAAATTTAATTTAATCGGTGCCAATATCTGTTCTGAAAAAAATGTTTTCATTTTCTATCTTAGTTAGTGCTTTATACACTATTGTTCTAGCGTCTTTAAGATTTTTGCTTCTTACTGTAAAACTAAAAATTCGTCCCCCAGTATTGCATAAAAAGTTATTTTTAAAATAAGTGCCAGCGTGGAATATCTTTAACGCTTTATTATATTTTATATCAACTATGTCGTCGAGCTCACAATCACTTCTTGGATTTTTTGGATATCCTTTTTCTGCAACAATAACTGTGATAGCACTGTCATATGCCTCATTAATAGATAAACTAGATAATTCATTTTTTGCTCCACTAAAATATATATCGAATATCTGAGCACCTAATCGAACACACAGAGCTTGACATTCGGGATCACCAAAACGCACATTATATTCAATAAGTTTTGGCTCTCCATTATTCAAAACTAGTCCTGCATAGAGTATTCCGGAAAACTCATTACCAGTTTCTTTCATGTACTCTACTGTTGGCTTAATGATTTTATTCAAGATCTTTTCTAAAATTTTTTTTGTTAGTAAAGGAGACGGCGAGATGGCACCCATACCACCAGTATTAGGCCCACGGTCATAATCAAAAGCTCTTTTATAGTCTTGTGCACTGCCGATGTATTTTATTGTCTTTTTATCAATAGCAAAAAAGACGCTCATTTCTTTGCCCTCAAGGTACTCTTCAATTATGACCTTACTTTTCACTGTTCCAATTTTTCCTGCAAAGATAGACCTTATAAAATTGTCGGCCTCTTCAATATCGCTTGAAACTAAAACTCCCTTACCTGCAGCAAGTCCATCTGCTTTAATCACGTAGGGTGTAGGTTGTTCTCTCAAAAATTTCTTAGCGTCATCAACTCTTGAAAAAATCTCATAATTTCCAGTAGGTATTTTTTTGTGCTTGCACATATTCTTGGTAAAGGATTTTGAGGCTTCCAATTGAGAAGCTTCCATGGTTGGCCCAAATACCAATATATTTTTTTCTTTGAGAGCATTTGTAAGACCTTGCTCAAATTGCTTCTCAGGCCCGATTACTACAAGATCAATGGAATGTAGCAAACACATTTCTAGGATTTCGTTATTTGATGTCACATCAATATCAACATTAGTCGCTAATTCGGTGGTCCCGGCATTCCCTGGGCTACAATAAATTTTCGTACATCTTGGATTTTGGGATATAGCCCAAGTCAATGCGTGTTCCCGTGCACCGTTTCCAATAATCAAAATTTTCATTCTCTTTCCAATCCTTTTCGATCATGATACTCATAGGAGTGATTATATAAAGAAATAAAAATCAGTTGTGATCTAAAGGCTATGACAAAAGAGAACATACCGGAATTTACCGTTACGACCCTATCCCAATCGATACGAAATACATTAGAAACGGAGTTTGAATATGTCAGGGTAAAGGGGGAACTCGGCAGGGTTAGCAGACCTGCCTCTGGCCACGTATATTTTGACCTTAAAGATGACAAATCGATATTAGCTAGTGTTGTATGGCGAGGTACCAAACTTACCAAAAGAGATCTTATCGAAGAAGGGAATGAAGTTGTCTTAGTAGGTCGCATATCGTCTTTTTCTGGACACAGCAAATATCAAATAATAGTGGAAGATATACAAGCAGCGGGGATTGGGGCTCTACTTTCAATGTTAAATAAGCGAAGGGAAAAACTTGAGGCTGAGGGTATATTTAGTGAAAAAAGAAAACTAGCTTTACCAACGTACCCTCTTAGTATCGGAGTAATAACGTCTATATCTGGGGCTGTTATTAAAGATATTTTGAACAGAGTTGAAGCCAGATTTCCTGTAAAGGTTATTATCCTCCCAGTTACTGTTCAAGGAGATAGTTGTGCGAAAGATGTTATAGAAGGAATTAACTTCTTCCATCAGGAAAAAGCTAATACCAAAGGCCTTAGACCTGACTTATTAATAATTGCCCGGGGAGGGGGATCGTTTGAAGATTTATGGCCTTTCAATGACGAAAGTCTAATTAGAGCCGTATCAGAAGCAAAGATACCCATTATCTCAGCTATTGGACATGAAACCGATACAACACTATTAGACCTTGTTGCGGATGTGAGAGCGCCCACTCCCACAGCAGCGGCAGAGATTGCCTTACCAAATCGAACAGAAATTTTAGGGCATTTAAATTACCTTTCTACAAATTTAAGAAATAGTGCGGAAAAGATAACACTTTTAAAAATGTCTTTACTTAATCAATACTCTGCAAAGCTTAAAAGCCCATACCAAAACCTGAAAGATATGAAAAAATCACTTACAATGAACATACTAAAACTCGATAGTATTATTAAAGATGCTTTTTCTGAGATGTCTAACGACGTAAAATTACTGGATAAGGATATATCAGCGAGGCTAAAGCAAATATTTTACTATGTCTCTGATAAAAAAAAACGATTAGGTTTATTAGATGAGATGGCTTTGAAGCATCTTTGGAATAACTTTAGAAAAAAATCAGAAAATTTTATGGCGGCATCCAGATTGTTAGAGAGCGTAAGTTATAAAAAAGTCCTGTCCAGGGGATACTCTGTCATACGAGATGAAGATGAAAAAATTGTGAGCACCAAATCTCAATTGAAAAGTAAAAGTGCTCTTACAATTGAATGGACTGATGGTAAGGTAAGAGTAAGAGCAGATAAGTAGAAAGTTGGTATTACAAAATGGTAACAGGATTTTTCAAAAAACTTAAAAATAAACTATTTAACTCCAGTTCAAAATTTACGAAAAATTTAGATGAGGCCGTTAACGAAGTATCTAAAGCTGAAGGCGATGTGAATATTGAGAAAATATTTTCAGTAGAAAAGTCAGAAAAAAATGAAATAAACTCGAAGAAAATTAGTGAATCAGAAAAAAGTCAGTTCGCACAAGACGGTGATACTGACCAAAACAAAGATATCGGTAAAGATGGTCAAAAAGTCACCAACGCTAAATCAGTCGTAAAAAAAGCTCTTGACTTATTAAAGAGAAAGCCAGACCCAAGGAAAATTTTATTTAATGATGAGTTTTTAGAGAAACTTGAAGATATCCTAATTTCATCCGATGTAGGGAGTAAAACCGCTTTAAAGATTTCAGAAAAAATTTCGTCAAAAGTATATGGAAAAAAAATAGAGGTAATGCAGCTTAAAGAATATCTCATAGACGAGATAACTAAGATATTAGAGCCAATAGCTAAGCCCATTCCAATCTATAAAACGGCTCCACAAATCGTGGTGGTGGTAGGCGTTAACGGATCTGGTAAGACAACAACAATTGGTAAACTTGCATCACAATTTAAGATGGCTGGAAAATCAGTAATGATTGGAGCGGGTGATACTTTTAGAGCTGCAGCTATTGAACAGTTAACTGTTTGGGCGGAGAGGGTAGATGTCCCAATTATCAAGGCCGAGCAAGGATCCGATCCAGCTTCTTTAGCGTATAAGTCAGTTGAAAGAGCTATAAATGAAAAGACGGACCTCTTGTTTATCGATACAGCAGGAAGATTACAAAACAAAACAGATCTTATGCAGGAGTTAGTAAAAATTGTTACTGTTATAAAAAAAGTAAAAAGCGAAGCCCCTGAAAATATAATATTAGTTCTCGATGCGACCACTGGACAGAACATTATTTCTCAAGTAGAGATCTTCCAGCAAATGGTCAATATAACGGGAATAATAATGACTAAGTTGGATGGCAGCGCAAAAGGGGGAATACTAATATCAGTTGCTGATAGATTTCAGTTGCCAATACATGCTATAGGGGTTGGTGAGACATTAGATGATCTTCAGCCATTTGATCCTGAAGAATTTGCAACGGCTTTGATTGGTGATTTTAGAGAGTAATTATTAATGGAAAAAAAAGATGAAAATTCACTCACAAAAAGTATTTTAGAGTTTGTTCCATTGATAGCATTCTTTCTGGCTTATTACTATTTTCCCAACTCAAATAATCTGACCGGTGAAGACCTTTCGGTTGAAAAGATAATCTTCGCCACAAAGGTATTCGTACCCATCTTGTTAATTGCATCGTTATTAAATTACCTGATCTTAGGAACGATATCCAAAATGTCTGTTATTACGGCGGTTTTAGTAATCTTTTTTGGTGCATTAACAATCTGGTTTAAAGATCCCACATTCATAAAGATGAAACCTACAATTATCTATCTTAGTTTTGCGGTAGTTCTGATCATAGGTCTAATGAGAAAAAGAAGCTTATTACAAAGTTTAATGGGATCCACGTTAGCCTTAGAAGAAGAAGGGTGGATGCTTCTCACAAAGAGAATAATTATTTTTTTTATTAGTCTTGCCTTTCTTAATGAACTGGTATGGAGGTATTTTGGCCAAGATCAATGGGTGAATTTTAAAACTTTTGGAATGCCAATTTTAAGCCTACTGTTTTTTGCTTTTCAATATAAGTTATTTCATAAATATCTTATTGATAAGGAAAACTAGACTTATTCTTCGAGATACGTTTTAAGCTTATTCTCGTATATGGTACTGGTTATCGGTCCCGCAATCCTTAGTAAGATATTGTTTTCTTTATCAAGAAGGAAAGTTTCGGGTATTCCATAAACTCCCCAGTCTATAGCTGTTTTACCAGATTGGTCTGAACCGATTGCTACATATGGATTGCCTAGTTCTGTAAGAAATTTTTGCGCGTTTAAAGGATTATCTTTATAATTTACACCAATTATACGGTATCCATTCTTTTGAATTGACATTAAGGATTTATGTTCTGCTCTGCAGGGAGCACACCAGCTAGCCCAGAAGTTCACCAATTTATAGTTTGAAACATCAAGATGTTTTTCTTGGGGAGTCTCGTAGTGGTTCAGAGGAGTTAAATAAAAGTTAGGCTTTTTTTGACCGATCAGATTACTTTTTATTTGTTTCGATATATTTGATTTAATACTCAATTTGCCATTTGCCATTTCGATATCGTAAGCAAAAATCATGAACAAAGAGAGGCAAAGTAAAATGAATATGGGTATTACTAAAATTATTTTGAAACTAATTTGACTCATTTTTAGTTTCTTTTTTTCTTAATTCTTTATCTATTTTTATCTTAGAAATTAAGGTTTGTATTATCAGGGCTAATATAAGAGCAATTGTGCTCACATAAGATGCAATGATTACAAAAGAAAACTTCCCAAAAATTGCTAACATTGGCCCCGGACTATCCCATTAATTTCAGCTTCAATTTATTAAGCTCAGTAGTTGTTCGTACAAGTAAAAGATAAACAAAAAGGGATGAGAACCCAACTAATGATAAAATAAGTGGAAAATAGTAGCTGTCATCAATATTCTTTTCTTCGTCAAGAGACAAAGTTGGGCCTTGATGTAGACCCTGATCTATAAAAAAAAACGATATACCTGGATAGAAGAGCGAAAACAGATCCTAATATGCAAAATAAAGAAGTAACATTTGCTGCCCTTTCTAAAGGTTTGATAGCCGACCATAAGATGATGTACCCCACGTAGAAACATAGCAGAACTGCAAATGAGGTTAGTCGAGGGTCCCAAACCCAGTAAGTTCCCCAAGTGCTGCTACCCCACAAACTTCCTGTTATTATGGTAGCAATAGTCATTATTAAACCAATCATTGCAGACGATTTAGCTGCTAATGCGCTAACGTATTGGCGCCTAATTAACCAAACTATAGAGGCTACAGTCATCATAAGATATACGTTTATTGCTAAGAATGCTGCAGGAACATGGATAAAAATTATTTTCACTGTCTCAAATTGCTTATAGTCAGGGCCAGTAAAGAATACCCCCCAAACTAAACCAGGTATAATTGCTAAAACAGCTATCAAACCTGCAAGAGGTGATATTATCTTTGCTAGTTTTTTAAAAAGTACCGGGTTTGAGAACTTCCAAAGTTTATTTAACACGCTGTTTTTCATTTTATGAATAATTCAGTTTAATTGCATACGCAGATATATAGGGACTGAGTACCACAGTAAATAGTGTATTTGCGTATAGTAGCAAATATTCCAAGGCAAATAAATCGGTAGTGCTGGAACTGCAGCAGAAAATTCCTAAAAGAAGAGTAGGGAAATAAAACGGTATAGTAATTGTTGTAAGAAGAAAATTACTGCGGTTTGATAGCGTTAGGCAGGATATCATTGTTCCTACAAAGCTGAGTGAAGGAGATCCACACAGTAGCACTATAAAAATTCTTAAAATATGATCAGAGCTTATTTGAAATGTAATCAAGACAACTGGAATTATGATTATAAGCGGAATAACAACTGAAACCCAATGAACAATCGTTTTTAAAAACATTGTTACTTCTAAGGGAACCTCAGCGATCAAAAGATAGTCCAAAATACCACTTTCGTAATCTTCATGAATGACTTTGTTTAGAGTAAGCAAGATAGACATTAAAAGACTTAACCAAACTGCAGTAAGACCTATATTACTAAGCACAAAGTTATCATCAAATGCCGAAAGGGCGAATAAGAGGATAAAGAATAAAAAGAAGGAAAAAGCCAAAACTACGTGTGAACCAGACCTTATAACCAGTAGAAATTCTAGTCGAAGAATATTTAGCATTTTAATTTTTACCGCTATGTCTTTCTAGATTAATTATTTTATGGCTCTTAACCTGTGCCGGTTCATGAGAAGTAATTATCGACAAGCCTCCTGCCCTAAGATGAGAGGTGTGTAGTTCCAAAAACTTTTTCTTGCCAACAAAATCTAGGTTTGTTGTTGGTTCATCGAGAATCCAAATATTTCTATTCATCAAAGAAAGTCTTACCAAGGCTAGTCTTTTTCGCTGACCCTCGGAACAATTTTCAACAGTTTTATTTGGTAGATCCCAGAATTTTATCAATTCGCTAGTATTAGCATCCGAGCTGTAATATACTTTCCAGTATTCTATTGTCTCCATTACCGTTAGCCCAGTATGGATAGAGGCTTTATGCCCGTAATATCCTATGTGTTCCTGCCTATCTGAAGGATCATTGGAAAGATTAATTTTGTTTATCGATATTTTGCCTTTGAAAATTGATTTGAATCCAACAATTGTGTTCAAAAGAAGTGTCTTGCCAACTCCGTTTGGGCCTGTAATAGTAATCGACTGCCCCGAATTTAAATTGAAATTTATATCACTGAGAATTACTTTGCTATCAATCGCGCAATATAATGAATTTATCGAAATAGAACTTTGAGCTTGTTTCATGTTGGATTTTTTATGGTCTATCTAAAAGAATTGAATAACGATTTTGGGTTTTTTTTATTGATAAGTACCAATAGCATAAAAGGTATTAATATGAAAAAGACATTTAATTTTGTGAAAATTGCTTAAGCATAATAATAATAGAAAAACGTTTAAATTTAAAACATTGAAGCATAAAAAATATTTGACTTTTTATGCAACGCATCATGAAAGGAATAGTTTTTGGTAAAAAAGTATATCATCAAAAAAAGCTTTTTTATTCGGTTAATAGTATACAAATGGCAAATATAACTACTCGCATAAATAATTGGATTATTTTTTACGCTGTCTTATTAATTGCATGGATTGCAATTGTGGTAATGGCACTAGAGAGTCTTTTGCCAAATAATACAAATTTCATCACAAGGGTAGTAGAGATTTGCAGCAATTCGGTTTCGGACTTAAATATCATTGGGGTTTTTTTTATGTGGTTTTTAATGAGTATCGCAATGATGTCACCTACTATAATTCCAACGCTCAAAACATATGAAGATATATTAGAAAGTGGTGGAAAAAGAGAAAATAGTTTTTGGTGGTTCATTGCAGGTTTCTTAAGTATCTGGATGATTTTTTCTATTTTAATGTCTTTAACACAGGTTTTTCTTGGAAGGCTTTATTTACTAAATGATCAGGGAGCGTTTGTGAGCTCTCTAATCAGTTCTGGCTTTCTAGTATTAGCAGGATTATATCAGCTCAGTTCATATAAAGAAGCATGTCTAATCAAATGCCAAAGGCCCTTTACTTTCTTCCTACAGAACTGGAAAAGTGGGAATAGTGGGTCCTTCAACATGGGGGTATCGATCGGATTGTTTTGTCTTGGCTGCTGTTGGGCTCTAATGGCTTTAGCTTTTGTCGGGGGAGTTATGAATTTAGCTTTTATGGCTATAATGACTCTTTTCATGATGTTAGAGAAAATTCCTGATTATGGAAAATATATCTCAAAACCACTATCTTTAATCTTGATTGGTTCTGGAACCGTGTTAGTTTGGTTCTGAAACGTTAGGAGTATAGGATATGGGTTCGGAGAAAGTAGATTGGGCTATAAATGGGGAGCTCGCACTAAATTGTAATTGTACTGTGTTTTGTCCTTGTGCTGTAAGTCTTGGAGATCATCCTCCTACAGAGGGTTATTGTCAAACGTGGTTAGCTGTAAGAATAGATAACGGACACTTTCGCGATGTAGATCTCTCAGGGCTTAATGTAGGGATGCTGATGGAAATTCCTGGAAAAATGGCAAGAGGAAATTGGACTATCGGGGCATTTATCGACGATACTGCAGGAGATGAGGCTTTCGACGCTCTTGATAAAATATTCTCTGGAAAAGTTGGTGGTACAACGGGTCTTTTTTCAATATTGACAGGAACATACCTTGGTAGTGAGCGATCTCCAGTTGAGTACAAAACAGAAGGTGAAAAGCGAATAGTAAATGTTGGAAAAAAAATTCAGGGGGTTATTAAGCCTATTGAAGGCTTGGAGAAAGGGAAGCCAGTAACTTTCCAAAACTCAACATATTGGATGGGACCGGAGGTTATTATTTCAACAGCTGAACAAGGGCGAGTTCGAGCGTTTGGTCGTGTATGGGATTTTGAAGGTAGAAGCGCAGAATTATGCAAAATTAAATGGGGAACACACTAGTTTAAAAATACAAATTTTATGGAGAGTAATGTGAGCACGAAAGAACTATATGATTTAGGTGACCAACCTCCTCTTGGAGAGGTTCCATCAAAAATGCATGCATTTATGGTTAGACAGGATAGATTTGGTAAGCCGATTGATGCATGGAAAAGTGAAGTAATAGATGTTCCAACGATTGGGCCAAAAGATGTTTTGGTTTATGTTATGGCTACGGGGATTAATTATAATAATGTTTGGGCGGCTCTTGGGTACCCTGTAGATGTTATAGCAACACGGCAAAAGAAAGGTGAGCCTGAGACTTTTCATGCTGGTGGGTCAGATGCCTCAGGTATTGTATATAAAGTTGGAGATGACGTTGCCAATGTCAAGGTGGGCGACGAGGTAGTGGTTCATTCTGGTACTTGGCAAGCTGATGACCCTTGGGTATTATCAGGCAAGGACCCAATGCTTGCGCCCTCAGCTAAGGTGTGGGGCTACGAAACTAACTATGGGTCATATTGTCAATTTGCTAAAGCGCAATCACATCAAATTTTGAAGAAGCCTGACCATCTCACGTGGGAGGAGTCGGCGTGTTATATGCTCTGTGCATCAACAGCTTACAGGCAGCTTATGGGCTGGGCTCCACATACTGTGGAAAAAGATGATGTTGTTCTTGTTTGGGGAGCGGCTGGTGGACTCGGTGCCATGGCATTACAGATTGTCTCTGCGTTAGGAGGAAAGCCAATAGCTGTAATATCTGATGAAGGGAAGAGACAGTTTTGTATGGATAAAGGAGCTGTTGGTGTAATAAATAGAAATGATTTTAGCCATTGGGGACCACTACCCGATACAGATGATCCTGCATTCAATGAGTGGATGGCAGGAGCTAGATCTTTTGGTAAAGCTATATGGGACATACTTGGAGAGAGAACAAACCCAAAAATTGTATTCGAACATCCAGGAGAAGCTACTTTGCCCACGTCTGGTTTTGTATGTGCTCTTGGTGGTATGGTAGTCGTTTGTGCTGGTACAACTGGCTACAATGTCACTCTTGACTTAAGATATCATTGGATGCATCAAAAGAGGTTGCAGGGATCACATGTAGCAAATGACGATGAAGCAGGTGCAGTTAATGAATTAGTTATTCAAAAAAAGGTGGATCCGTGCTTGTCGGAAACATATGATTTTGAGCAGATTGGTCATGCGCATCAGTTAATGCATGAAAACAAGCATCCAAGTGGAAATATGGCTTGTTTAGTTAATGCGACGTCTAGGGGTCAAGGATCTAAGTAAAACCACCTTTGTGAGATGAAAGATTTTGATTTAAACTTTGTTAGAAGGCATTTTTATGCCTTCGACGCAGATAACCCCCTTAGTGAAAAAGCATTCTTTGAAAATGCTGGGGGGAGTTTCCCATGTAAGTTTGTAGTAGATAAACTTACAAAGTTTTATCAAACAACAAAGGTACAACCTTATGGGTATTTCAATGGGTCTATTGAGGCTGGTGAAGAAATGGATAACAGTTGTAAAAAGATTGCTCAATTATTGCGAGTTCCGTTAAAAAATCTTCACGTGGGTCCTTCAACTTCTCAAAATACGTATGTTTTAGCTAATGCTCTTCGGTTATCAAAAAATAAAAAAAAGGTCATCATAGTCTCCAATCAAGATCATGAGTCTAATACTGGCGTATGGAGAAATTTAGCAAGCCAAGGCTTTGAGGTCAGAGAGTGGAAGGTAAGGTCTAATGGCAGCCTTTATTTAGATGATTTGAAAAAACTAGTTGATAAAACTGTATGTTTGATAGCGTTTCCGCATGCTTCTAACATAATAGGCCAAGTAAACCCCGTTAAAGACATTTGTACAATAGCTAAAGAAGCAGGGGCCTTTACCTGTGTGGATGGAGTAAGCTATGCACCTCACGGGATACCGCAAATCAATGATTTTAGTCCGGATATATATCTATTTTCATCTTATAAAACATTTGGGCCACATCTTGGCGTTATGTATGTTTCAGATAGTTTGGCTACAGAATTAGAGAGCCAATGTCATTATTTTAATCAAGAATTTTCAAATAAGAGATTCACACCTGCTGGACCTGATCATGCTCAAGTCGCTGCGTTGGGTGGCATCTATGACTACTACGATTCTCTCAGTGACCATCATCTGAATAGCGAATTATCATCAAGTTCATGTATTGATAAGCTAAATAATCTAATTTCTAATCAAGAAAAAAAATTACTGAAACCTTTGCTCGATTTTTTGAAAACCAAAAAAGATATTAGATTGTTGGGCTCTTACGAAATTGAAGATAGAGTTCCAACAGTTGCTATAGTAACAAAAAAATCAAATATTGAGCTTGCAAAAGAATTAAACGAACTAAATGTCTCGGTAGGTAGTGGTGACTTTTATGCGGTCCGTCTTCTTCAGGCGCTTGATGTAGATATCCATGAGGGAGTAATAAGATTGAGTTTTGTTCACTACACCTCGGGCAACGATGTTGAGAAATTGATGAGTGGCCTCGATCGACACCTTTAGATAATCGGATTTATTATGAGTGTAAATGTAGTTTGGTTTCGAAGAGACCTTCGTTTAAGTGATAACCCAGCTCTTTACAGCGCAACGCTAGATGGTAGGCCCATAATCCCACTGTTTATATTGGATGAGCATACTGATAAAGCTGGAGCAGCATTTAAGTGGAGGCTAGGATTGTCAATAGAGAGTCTTTCTTTAGATTTAGAGAAACACAATTCAAAACTTATTTTAAAAAAAGGTAATCCACTTTATGTGTTAAAAGAATTAAGGTCGTCGATTGGCGACTTTAAAATTTTTTGGAATAGGCTATATGATGAAAATTCGGTTAAAAGAGATACTGAAATCAAATCCTATTTTAAGGAACAAGGAGTTGAAGTAAAGTCTACGGAAGGACTTCTCTTGCACTCACCCTGGAAAACCCAAACTAATGCCGGATCATACTATAAAGTATTTACGCCTTTCTGGAGAGCATTATCAAAACAAGAAGTAAAACAAATAGTACCAAAGCCCACAAACCTTACAGCTCCTCTCAAATGGCCAAAGAGTGATTATCTTAGCGAGTGGAAATTGGATAAGGATATAGGCCAAGGAAAAGAGTATTTAATTGAAAGGGTTCATGTTGGTGAGGAAAAAGCTAGAAGAAATCTAAATAGCTTTCTTCATCAGAGACTTAAAAATTATGGACAAGCAAGAGATAGGGTTGATTTGACAGAAAGTTCAAACCTTTCTGAGAACCTTGCCTATGGTGAAATCTCCGCTCGAGAAATCTGGCATTCGGCTGTTGGTCATAAAGATGTAGAGTTCAAAGAAAAAGAGATGTTTATAAGGCAATTAGCATGGCGTGATTTTGCTTGGTATCTTTCTTACTTCAGTCCCCACATTCTTAGAAAAAATTGGAAAGCCGAATGGGATCATTTCCCTTGGAGAGTGAACGAGGATGAGCTAAATAGCTGGAAAAGAGGCTTGACCGGACAACCAATTGTGGACGCGGGAATGAGAGAAATGTATGTCACAGGTAGAATGCATAACAGGGTAAGGATGATAGTAGCTTCATACTTGACTAAACATCTCCTTATTGACTGGCGGCATGGTTTAAAATGGTTTGAAGACTGTTTAATTGATTGGGATCCAGCCTCAAATGCTATGGGTTGGCAATGGGTGGCTGGTTCAGGTCCTGACGCTAGTCCTTTTTTCAGAGTATTTAATCCTGAATTGCAAGCAAAAAAATTTGATCCTGATGGTAAATATCAAATGAAATTCTTAGGACTAACTTTCAAACCTACCCCCGAAAGTGAAAAGTTTTGCAAGATGGCGCCCAAAAGTTGGAATATTCATGAAAAAAGTCGCCCTTCCACTTCCATCGTTGACTTAAAGTTTGGTCGTGACAGAGCCCTTAATAAATATTCTGAATTTAAAAAAATTATTTCGGATATATAAGATGAAGATAGCGGTAGTAGGGTCAGGAATATCTGGGCTTGGAGCAGCATTGGCGCTATCTGAAAAACATGAGGTATCGTTATTTGAAAAAAACAGTTACTTCGGCGGGCACTCAAATACGGTAAAAATTGAGCTAAAGGAAGAAGATATTCATGTTGATACTGGGTTTATTGTTTTTAATGAAAAAAATTATCCTAACCTCACAAGTCTATTTGACGAATTAAAGGTAGCTACAAAAAGTTCAAATATGTCGTTCGGATTCTCGTTAGCCGATGGACAACTAGAATACGCAGGTCAAAATTTTAATTCTTTTTTTGCTCAACGCAGAAACTTATTAAATATAAATCATTTGAGGGGTCTATACGATGTGTATAGGTTTAAAAATATTTCGAAGAGATTTATGGCTGATAAGAAATTTTCATATTTTAATATGCGCGAATTTTTGCAGCACTACAATTTTGGCAGTTGGTTTTCGGAAATGTTTGTTGTTCCAATGGGTGCTGCAATTTGGTCTGTGCCAACAGGTAGTATCTTAGATTTTCCAGCTTTAAGTTATTTGAAATTCTTTGAAAATCATGGCCTATTGGACCTTCTCTCTAGCCCAATTGAGTGGAGAACAGTTGACGGAGGTTCAAAGCAATATGTAGATAAAATTATAAGAAGGCTTGGAAAACGGGTATTTCTAGGCACTCCCGTAAAAGCGATCACAAGAAGCAAAAAAAAGTGTATTTTACTTGCAGGAAATGGGTTTGGTGCGATGGTTTTTGATAAAGTTATTTTAGCGTGTGATGGTCCAGAAACTCTAGATTTAATTGGAGACGTTAGTAAAGATGAGCTGGATACTTTAAAATTGTTTAAGGTATCTAGGAATAAAGTGGTGCTCCACTCTGATAACACGCACATGCCGAAGTTAAAAAAGGTATGGTCTAGTTGGAATTTTATTACAAGTAATATTCAAAACTCTCTCAATAAACC
>CACJWR010000024.1 GCA_902596985.1 uncultured Alphaproteobacteria bacterium | reverse complement strand
GATAGGTCTCGCTACGCGCGTGAGTCTTTAGAGCCAAAAGACTATCTACAATTTGGTTATTTTGAAAAATGGCTTGCTGGACTGATCAACCTATTGGGTGAAAATGGTATTATTAAAGATGGGACAGAAAGTGAAGACAGTTTTAAAAAAAGCTCTTTTCGCGTTTTAGAAGCAAAAAATGTAAAAAAGTTGTTGCATATGGGGGGACCAACCAAGAGAGACAGTACCACAGAGAAAAACTTCAACTTAGGAGAGACTGTTTCCGTAAGAGCTAATAGTAGTAATACAAAAGTTGAAAAAGGCCATACAAGACTACCAGACTATGTAAAGGGAAGAACCGGGAAGGTCATTGCCTATCACGGTAGCCATGTATTTCCAGATGCAAACGCTCATTTTTTAGGGGAAAGTCCGGAAGCACTCTACTCTATAGAATTCAAGAGCCAAGATTTATGGGGTAAATGTGAGCATGTTGAGGATACAGTAGTGGTAGATTTATGGGAAAACTATCTTGAAAAATTCAAGTGATAAATCAATACCATTACCTCAAGGCAACGAAGTTTTTTCCGCACCATGGCATTGTGAATTATTTGCACTTACCGTTTCTTTGCATCAAAAAAAAGTTTTCGATTGGGCACTTTGGACTGCCGCGCTGGGTAATAAGCTTAAGGACAAGTCAGTGAGTATGGAAGACGATTTAGATTACTATTATGGTAGCTGGCTTGAGGCACTGGAAGAATTGATTTTGAGCAAAAAGATGATTCATCGGGATGATTTCAAAAGAGGAGTTTTGTCCCAAATGAAGCATCTCCGAGATGATCACCATTAATATAAAGTTATCTTAAATCTTTAATAATACGTTTAACAATTTCACTAATATCTTTTTCACTGAAAGTTTCTTGATTTAGTTTCTCATGTATTTTTTGATTAAATAGGCTCTTTTCTATTTTTTCATAAAGTATTTGGCGAACGAACCACAAATAACTTTCTTTGTTTTTCCCTAATTTTGATCTCTTCTCTAAATGATTTTCAATGTGGTTAATTATTTTAGTATTTTCTTCTCGGTCTTTTTCATTAGTAATCATTATTTTGATATTTTTGCCATCGGGAGCCTGAGCCATATCGATTATAGACTTTAATTGGTGGAATGTTTGTGCGGATTCTGGTTTGTCGGATTTATTAACTAAGATTAAATCTACTATTTCCAAAACTCCACCTTTCATTGCCTGGATACTATCTCCAAGTCCCGGGGCTAAAGTAAGAATTGAGAGATCTGCTAGTTTCGTAATATCTGATTCAGATTGCCCAACCCCAACAGTCTCAACGAAAATAAAATCAAAGTCGAAAGTGGCCATAACCAGTGATAGAAGAAAACTTTTGTGAGATATTCCACCCAATGCACCATCCGACGATAATGACCTTATAAAGACATTGTCGTCTGAAGAATGCTGTTCCATTCTAGTCCTATCACCGAGAAGCGAGCCTCCAGAAATTAAGCTGCTCGGGTCGATGGCAATCACGCCAATTTTCTTTTCTTTCGATCTAAGGATACTTATGAAGCTATTTATCAAACTCGATTTGCCTGCCCCAGGGAAACCAGTTACGCCAATTATTGGCGTTGTGCGCTCTGCTTTGTTATAAAGCTTCAAGACCAATTCTATTGGATTGTCACTGGTCTCTACATGGGTTAAGAATTTTGATAAAGCTAGCCTGTCACCTGCATTGAGGTCTTCTATTGTTTGTTGTAACTCCATTGATTTCATAACAAGGTTATTATTTTATTACATTACTTTTCAAAGCCATAAAATGTAGTAAAATTATCGACTGCTTCACGGTCGGTTCTCCATGAGTTAATAGGATGATTTTCATCAGCATACCCGATACCCATTCCACAAAAGAGCATAAATTTGTTATCTACAACAAGGTGTTTGTTTACAGTGGAATGCCACATCGCCCATGCCTCTTGAGCGCAACTATGTAAGCCTTTCTCTCTTGCTATTAACATAACAGTTTGCAGAAACATTCCGACATCTGACCATTGGGGAGGTCCCATCTTTCTGTCGATGTAAACAAACAGCCCAACAGGGGCATCAAAAAAGCGTAAATTTTTAGCCAATTGGTTTAACCGTGCCCCCTTATCTTCCCTTGGTATATTTATGCTTTTGTATAAATCTTCGCCACATTTAAAGCGTCGGCTTCTATAAGGTTCCCAAAGGTTTGGTGGATATACGTCATATTCCGTTTTTTCCCCCATTGGCATATCTCTGATTTTAGATTCAATATCCGAAACTATCTGATCAAGTTTCTTTCCTGATATTGCATGAATATGCCATGGCTGAAGGTTGCCCCCCGATGGAGCTTGTTTAGCGACGTCCAAAATTTCCTTGATTAATTCCTTAGAAACAGGTTTCTTAGTAAATGCTCTGCAAGAAAATCTTGATTTTACAGCTTCTGAAACATACATTTTAATCAATACCCCAATGGCTAAACAACTCGGCTTCAGTCAATTTAATTTTATGCTTTTCTGTAATGTTTGGTGCTGGAGTTACGGATAGATCGGGTGCCGGTTTTGGCTGAATAATATTAAAAGCCTCAGGAAAAATTCCTCGGTATTTATTATGAGGATCGACAAAAGCTTCCTCAAAGTTTAAAACAGGGGCAACGCATGCGTCTGTCCCATAGTAAATCTCCTCCCACTCCCTCATAGTTTTTTTCTTGATAATTTCTTGAAATATATCTTTTAGCTTCGGCCAATTAGATTTATCTGTTCTGTTTGGAAGTTCATCAAGTTTTAAATCAAGTTTTGTAATAAACTCTAGGTAAAACTTATCTTCAATAGCACCAACTGAAATATGCCGTCTATCAGAAGTTTTATAAGTTGTGTAAAAAGGGGCACCCCCATCAAGAAGATTAATGTCTCGTCTATCTTCCCATTGTTTAAAATTAAACATAGAGTACATCATTGCCATCAAATTGGCAGTTCCGTCCACGATGGAGCCATCGACGACTTGACCCTGACCAGTCTGCTTCGCATGTAAAACGGCACATAGGATTCCGAAAACTAAATACATTGAACCTGCTGCAAAATCCCCCAAAAGATTTAGTGGTGCTATTGGAGTATCTTTGGTTCCAATAGCGTGAAGTGCGCCAGATATAGAAATATAATTAATATCGTGACCTGCTGTATTACTGAGAGGCCCTTTCTGACCCCACCCCGTCATTCTTCCATAAACGAGCTTTTTGTTTGCTGAAAGCATCTCTGAAGGCCCTAAGCCCAATCTTTCCATAACGCCTGGTCGAAACCCTTCTATTAATATGTCAGAATGGGATACAATTTTTTTCGCAATAGCGATGTCATTAACATCCTTAAGATCTAGCTCTATATAAGATCTATTTCTAATAACAACATCGGTAAATTGATTGGCAGCCTGGGTACCTGTTTTTCGAGCAATCCTAATTACATTGGCACCCATATCTGCCAACTGCATAGCAGAAAACGGAGTTGGCCCAAGCCCATCGAATTCAACCACTTTTAAACCGGATAAAGGTCCGCCAGTGTTGTTGTGATCTGCCATTTTAATTAGTCGTCCAATGACCTGGCAATTAATTCCTTCATGATCTCATTAGTCCCTCCATAGATCGACTGCACACGGGCATCGGCGTACATTCGAGCGATAGGATATTCCATTATAAAACCGTATCCGCCATGAAGTTGTAAACATCCATCCATAATCTCATTTTGGGTTTGGCTTCCCCAGTATTTTGCCATTGAAGCCGTAGCAGCATCAAGAGAACCCTGCTTAACCCTATCGACACAATCATTAATAAAGGACCTGAGAACCTCAGCCTTAGTTTTCATTTCAGCGAGTTGAAAACGAGTATTTTGAAAATCCATAATTCGCTTATCAAAGGCTTTCCTATCTTTTACATATTTAATTGTCTCTTCGAGCGCAAAGTCTATGTTTCCCAGAGCACCGATACCAATTGCTAATCTTTCCCACGGTAACTGTTTCATCAATTGATAAAAACCTTGGCCTTCTTCACTCCCAAGCAAATTTGTTAAAGGAACCTTAACATCTTCAAAAAACAATTCACATGTGTCATTACCTTTTTGACCTAGTTTCTTTAGAGGTTTTCCTCTTGAGAACCCTTCTAGGTCTTTTGTTTCAACGACTACCAATGATACACCTTTCGATTTTTCATTTTTGTTTGTCTTTGCCGCTAAAACAATGAGGTCGGCTGAGCCACCATTTGTTATGAATATCTTTGATCCATTAATTCGATATTGATTTCCATCTTTTTCGGCAGTTGTTTTAATCGCTTGAACATCAGATCCAGTGCTAGGTTCTGTCATAGCAAGAGAAGCAACGTATTCACCAGTTGAAAGTTTAGGGAGCCATCTTTTTTTCTGTTCATCGGTGCCGTAGGCGTTAATGTAATGAACAACTATTGATTGAATCGCGTATCCCCAGCTACCGGAGTCACCTGCTGTTCTTCCAAGTTCATATAAAGTGATGGCGTCAAAGCCTAAATCACCGCCGAAGCCACCGAATTCTTCTGGTATTGAGCTTCCTAAAATTCCAGCATCTCCAGCTTTATTCCACAATGCTCTATCTACTTGTTGCTTCTTGCCCCATTCCTCAAGATTAGGTTTTACTTCATCAGTGAAAAACTTTTTTACGCTGTCGGTAAAAAGCTCATGCTCCTCTAGTTGCCATTTTGAAGTGGGAGTAAATAATGTCATTTTTTAATCCTTACATTAATTTTCTTGCATTCGATGCTACAATAAAAAAAGTAAACTGAACATACTAAAATTGAACTTTTTTTATAGATATTTTTACAAAACTAGGTCAGGTTTAAGGTGATGCGATTTCTTTTTAACAAGGTTACGTTATGTGTAGGGATACTCCTTATTTTGGGAACATTGGGATTGGGAGAGTTTATCTTTTGGCGAGTACTCAAGGTATCATGTTCAAATGATCAAGTAATTGAAAGTAATACACCCCTTTATTTTGTAGCGGATGGAAGAGACCAAGGACCATTTAGAGGCGAGCGTTGGAATAGATGGGTTGATGAGGATCTTTCCAAATGGTTTCTTAAGAGTGGCGAGATCGAAAATATAGATATTTTGGACCTAGAAAATGAACTAAAGCTAAGTGCTTGGTGGTTTGGAAATAATTATCCTAAGGAAAAAAGAACGATAATAATTGTTCATGGGATAAACTCCTCAAAAAAACATTACAATCAACTCATGCCTGCTACAATGCTTGCAAATGCTGGTTTTAACGTATTGATGTTTGATCAGAGAAATCATGGAGACAGCTCTTGCCCTACGGGAAGATATTTTGCTGGGACAAGAGAATGGGAGGATTTAAATACGGTAATTGATTGGCTAATAGAAGCTAAGAAAATAGATACTAAAAATATTGGCATCCATGCTGTTTCAGGAGGCACTTTAGCCACGCAGTTTTTAATGGCCGAGAGAAGTGATATTCCTGCATTCAGTCTAGATAGTCCAGTTTTCGATTTTGAGGAAATTGTGAAAAGTGAATTGGAGTGGAATGGAATTCCACCAATTATATGGAGGCTTGCAGTATTTATGGGAAAGCTACACGGTATAGATATTTATGAAAAAAGTCCAAAGGATGGCATTCAGAAAATTGGGGATAGAGCTATTATGGTTATGCACGGAACGGATGACACGCGGGTTCCCTTTCTTCACTCAGAAAGATTAGTGAAGTTTGCAACCTCATTTGGGAAAGAGGTAAAGTTTGTTGTTAATTATGATTCTGATCATAATGAAGCACTATTGAAGGAACCAGAAATTATACGAGAAAACTTAGTCAAATTTTTTAAAAAAAATTTAACCAATTAACTAGGAGTGAGTTTAGTGAACAGAAAAATAATTCTTAAATCAAGACCCGAAAAAGAACCTCTAAAAGAAAATTTTCAAATTGTTGAAGAGGATCTCGACGCAGTTCAACCTGGTCAGGTACAATTAAAGTCAATTTATTTGTCTTTAGATCCCTATATGAGGGGAAGAATGAACGCAGGACGGAGTTATGCGAAGCCGGTGGAACTAGGAACGGTAATGGAGGGAGAAGCCGTTTCTGAAATTATAGAAAGTCAAAGTGATACTTTTAACAAAGGTGATATTGTTATCGGTAGAACTGGATGGCAAACAATGCCGTTGGTTTCGGACAAAGTTATAGAAAAAGTACATAACCCGGGTCTTCCTTTAAGCCTAGCACTAGGAACATTGGGGATGCCAGGAAGAACTGCTTACATTGGAATGATGAATATTGGGAATCCAAAAGAGGGAGAAACACTAGTTGTGTCTGCAGCCTCAGGAGCTGTTGGATCTGTCGTAGGACAAATTGGAAAAATTTATGGCTGTAATGTAATAGGGGTTGTGGGTAATGAAGAAAAATCTGTTTATGTAAAAAATGAATTAGGCTTTGATTATTGTCTGAATTACAATGATGATAATTTCGAAAAAAAACTAGGCGAAATTTGTAAAGATGGCGTCGACATATACTGGGAAAATGTTGGAGGGAAAACGTTCAATGCCGTTTATCCTCATCTTCGTGATTTTGCAAGAATTCCAGTTTGCGGTGTAATTTCAATGTATAATAATCAAAGCCAGCAATTGGATGAAGATCGTCTGCCGATGCTTTTTAGAAATGTTCTAACTTGGCGATTGAGAATACAGGGATTTATTGTAAGAGAATTTCCTGAGCAACAACTAGAAGCAATGCAGCATTTAGAAAAGTGGTATTTGGAAGGGAAGCTAAAATACAGAGAGGACATAGTAGAAGGCTTAGACAATATGGTTGAAGCTTTTCGAGGTCTTTTAAAGGGTGAAAATTTCGGAAAGTTATTAGTAAAAGTAAATTAGAAAACGGGAGCAATTAAAGAGGAGACTGATATGTCAGATACAAATTTGGATATAGAAAAACTAAAAAACCTCCAGTTTAAAATAATGAAAGATGTCGCAGCATCAGCGTTAATCCCGCTTATGCGAATAGGAGATCAGTTAGGGCTCTTCCAAAAACTTTCGGAATTGGGACCTATAAATTCAAAAAAATTTGCTGAACAAGCCAGAGTTGATGAGCGCTATTTGAGAGAATGGCTTTATGCGCTATCGGCTACTGACTTTGTCTCTTACGATGGAGCAAAAGAAGAATTTTCATTATCACCTGAACAAAAAGCAGTTTTTGCAGATGAAGAAGGGCCAGCAAACATGATGGGAGCGTATGAAGTTTTAGCCGGTCAAGTTTATGCGGAGGAGAAAGTTTTAGACGCTTTTAAAACAGGCAAAGGTGTAGCTTATGAAAATGCATGCCCTCTTTGCTTTACTGGCACTGCTAGATTTTTCAAACCATCTTATCAAGTAAATCTTATAAAAAAATGGCTTCCAATGATTGATGGTTTTGAGGAAAAAATGAAGTTGGGAGGAAGTTTTGCTGATGTGGGCTGTGGTCATGGGTTGTCTACTCTGATGGTGGCGCAAGCGTTTCCAGAGGCAAGGGTCTTTGGCTTTGATTTTCATGAACCCTCGATAATTGAAGCAAAAAAACTGGCAGATAGTGCTGGAAGTTCTGAAAAAATTAGTTATGAGATAGCTGACGCTAAAAGCTACTCAGGCAATTACGATTATATTGCATTTTTTGATTGCCTTCATGATATGGGTGATCCCGTGGGGGCAGCAAAATATGCATCTGATCACTTGAATGATGGTGGAGCTGTCATTCTCATTGAGCCAACAGCAAATGACAAGCCAGAGGAGAATTTCAATATATATGGACAGATGTATTATTCATTTTCAACCATGGGTTGTATCCCAGTCTCTAAATCTCAGGAGGTAGGCTTAGCATTGGGTGCTCAGGCTGGACCCGCTAAATTGATTGAGGTATTAGAGCAGGGAGGCTTTAAGGACTGCAAGATAGTCAAAAAGAATGCGACCAATATGGTATTAGAAGCGAGAAAATAAGAGCTTATAATTGATCATGCATATTCCTGCCATGAAAAGCGAGCAGCCAGATAAAAGCATGGCATTTTGGTAATCTCCAAAAAAGTCGATCATTAAACCTGAAATGTATGGTCCAATAATCTGGCCGATGCTAAAGGTAGTAGTTAAAAAAGCTACAGCAAATGTTATTGAGCCAGAATGCCGTATCTTTCCTTCCATTAACACTAAACCTACGATGCCGACCACACCAATTCCATAAGCTATGCAGGCAAATAATGAAGCTCCAATTCCATCAAAAAAGTATAAGGTAAGTATCCCTGTAGAGCAGGTGAAGCAGGATAAGGCTAAAGAGATATGATTACCAGTAAGTGTACCGATTGCTTGCCAGATGAAAATAGCTGGCATAGCAGATATCCCAACTAAGATCCAACTTGCATGCTGAATGTTCTCTAATGCGGGGGTGTTGACCGCCAAAGCTGCGATAAAGGTACCAAAAATAATATAGCCAAACCCAAAAAAAAAGTAACCTACGGAGATACCGACGAATCCTAAAGAGAGTTTATTCGACTGAGAGGTCTGATCAATGCTTGATTCTGAACCTTCTTCAAGCGGACTTGAAAGGATTGGTATCGTTAAAACCAAGCAAATTAACGCTATTACAAACCATTGGTAGTGCCATTGCAAGTCAAACATAGAGCAGATCCAAACAGCTATAGCACTTAAAAACATTCCAAGACCAAAACCCGATATATGAGCTAAACGAAGATCTATGCGACCGGTAACTGTAATCTGAGAAAAAATTAGATTTGTCGCTATAACTAACCCAATTGCACCTGAAATTCCCTGGAGGAATCTTAATAAAACAAATAAGTAAAAATCGCTAGTTGAACCCATAAGGCCAAGTGTCACAATGGACACTACAGCCGATAGATAAAGTGTAAGCCTTTGTTTGTTTGCAAAAGAATAAATAAGGGGAACGATCGAACCAATTAGATATCCCAAATAGTTAGAAGAAGCTATCAAGCCGATATCTGCAGAGGAAATATTAAGAGTATTCTGCATGTAGGGGATTATAGGAGTATAAGCAAACCTGCCTAAGCCACCAGTAATTGCCACAACACAAATTCCTACTAGTGCCAATCTAAACTGTGAATTTGTTGTTAAAAATGACATTTCTTTTTATAGTTCCTATGATTGAAAATAGCTTTTTATGCCTTAAGAATATGTAAACAAAAGGATAGCCATAAATGAATAATGAGGAAAGTTTTTTTGAAAGAGACTTGGTTCTCATCGGAGCGGGGCATACAAATTGTCTTTTTTTGAAAATGTGGGCAATGAAGAGTCATCCTTCTCTTCGAGTGACTCTAATCAATCCAGATCCTATTTCCTCTTATACCGGCATGCTACCTGCTCTAGTAGCTGGTTTATGTACTAAAGCAGATGCTCAAATAAATTTATTCAGTTTATGTAGAGCTACAGGAACAAGACTAATTATCGATACTGTTAAAAAAATCGATGAGAAAAAAAGAGAAATTATGTGTAAGACAGGGAGGATTGTAAGCTTTGATCTACTATCCATAAATATTGGATCTAACTCTGTCCCTTTGATAAATGGATTTAAAAAATTTGGATGCAGCGTTCGGCCTCTAGCTGTATTTCAAGAGCGGTGGGAAAACTTTTTGGAGTCTGTTAATGAAAAATCTTCTCCAGTTATTTGTGTTATAGGAGGAGGTCTAGCATCAATCGAGTTGAGTTTCGCGATGGATATTCGATTGAAGAAGACTGAATTAGAAAATTTCAAGATTAAAATTTTTGAAAGTGGTAAAGCTTTTAAAAAATTGAGCTCAAATCAACAAAGATATTTGAAAACCAAAGCCAAGCTACGAAAAATTGAAATAATTGAAAACACAACAATAAAAGAAGTTTCAAATAATGGATTAGTACAAAAAAACGGCAACTTGGTTCATGCAGATTTTATTATTTCCTGTATTGGACCTCAACCAAATGATTTGTTTAAAAAGTCAAAAATTGAAAATAAAAATGGTTATGTATGCGTGGACGAAACTTTAAGAGTCATAGGCTTTCAAAATGCGTTTGCAGTTGGCGATTGTGCATATTTCCCCTCTGAAGCAGTAGATAAGTCAGGAGTTTATGCTGTTAGGCAAGCACCAATTCTTTACAAAAATATCCTTAAGTTTCTTCAGAATGAGCAGCTAATCCGATTTAAACCTCAAAGTGATTATTTAAAGCTCATTGTCTATGAGGGCGCATCTGCGATCTTCCTTAGAAATGGCGTTGCCTTTTCTGCTAAATGGGTTTGGTCATTAAAAAGTTTCATCGATAAAAAGTTTATAAGAAATTTCAAAAAACTTAGCGAGATGGTCACTAAAGATATGGAAAACGCTCAAAGCAATAACCAAAAAATGCTTTGTGGTGGCTGTGGATCAAAAGTCGGAAATGTTATTTTGGAGTCTTCATTAAGAAAATTATCAGATCCTGGCTTAAAACATATTGTTAGTAAAATAGGAGATGATGCAGCAATTATAAAATTTAATTCCTCGTTTCAAGCTTTGACGACAGATCATCTGAGGTCATTCACAAAGGATGTATGGCTTCAAAGTAAAATTACAGCGATTCATGCGTTGGGAGATATTTGGGCGATGGGATCCGATCCCGAAATTGCTCTCACAAATATTATTATTCCAGAGTCCTCCAACGAGATACAAAAGCGAACAATCGAAGAAATTATCGATGGGGCAAATAGTGTTTTTGGTGCTGAGGGAGTAAAGATAGTGGGAGGCCATACCTCTTTAGGAAAAGAGATAGTGATTGGTTTCACGTTGGGAGGGGTCTCAAAAAAGCAACCTAAGACTGTTGATAAGGCATGTGCAGGAGATCAAATAATCTTAACCAAACCGTTAGGCTCTGGAGTTCTTTTGGCAGGAGAAATGCGTTTTGAAGGTGAAGGGCAGCATCTTAAAAATCTTTTTGATGCTATGTCTCAGTCACAAAGTTCTATAGCTAAGATGCTAAGCAAAGTAGCAAACTCAATGACCGATATAACTGGTTTCGGCTTGGCTGGTCACCTTCTGAACATAGTATCAAAGTCTAACGTAGGGGCAAAACTATTTTTGGATCAGGTACCTGTATACCCTGGCGCCAAAAATCTAATAGCCAAGAATATCAGGTCTTCGATTTTCGAGAATAATTATATGTATACTGAGAAAATGATTATTAAAACGACAGCAAATACAGATATCCTTTTTGATCCCCAAACAGCTGGTCCACTACTAGCTACGGTCCCCAAAAACAAAGTAAAGGGCGTCATTGCTGCTGGAGAAGATTTTGGTTTTCAATGCAAAGTTATAGGAGAACTTACAGATGGCAAACCCTATATAGAAGTATTATAGAGTATTCATTCTATTTTTTTCGCCGTTTGCAATATTCTATCAACCATTGAACTTAACCCTTTTGGGGACATATCCTCCATTTTTAACTTGGCAAATACTTCTTTCTTCTTTCTTAACAGGCTTCGTTTGTACCTAGGGTCATAATGTTTTTCCATTAGTTGTTTTACAAGTTCATAAAACTCTTTATTTCTTGCCATTAGTAACCAGCTTTCTACAACTTTATGCCCAGCTATGGTCGAAAGGCTCTTTATTTGTTTTTCTAATAAACCTAGATCAGTTGTTATTTCGGAATATTCTTCAACTAAAAATTTTGCCCTCTTTTCAACAGTTGCTGATAGTTCAATTTGTGGAGCGCTTTTCATTAACTTCCAAAATTCCTTAGGTATATGCAGGTTTCCAATTTTATTGGATTCTGCCTCCACAAATATTGGCTCATTAGTTTTGAGATTTACCAGTTTATCGTAGATTAGCGTTTCAAATAACTTTTGAGACGGTTGTCTTTGACCTTGTGATCCAAATACAGATCCTTTGTGATTTGCCAGGCTTTCCAAATCGATAGTTTGCGCATTTTTTTTTTCTATCAAATTAAGTACTTTTGTTTTCGCTGTGCCCGTATTTCCTGTGAGGAGTATTAGATAGTACTTGTCTATATTTCTATTTAGGAATTCATTGATATGTTTTCGAAATGCCTTATAGCCTCCATCTACCACTTCTACTTTCCAACCTATTTGGTCCAGTATAGTGGCCAAGGCATAAGATCGCTGTCCACCCCGCCAACAGTATATCAAAGGAAGCCAATCTCTATTTTTGTTGTAGAGATAATCTTTTAAATGATCTGAAATATTTTTAGAAACTATAGATGCGCCTAACTTCTTTGCTTCAAATTTACTTTTCTGTTTATACATCGTACCGATCATTTCCCGTTCGGCATTAGAAAGAACTGGAAGATTAATAGACCCCGGTATCCGGTCGTCTTCAAACTCTAATGGCGAACGAACGTCAATGACATCATCGAAATCATTTATTTGAATATCCGAAAACTTTACACGCTTTATAGTCATATTTTTATTCAACTTCTCAAAAGAAACGAGTTATTAATATAATTAGTATTAATTTAGGTAAAAAGATAGGAGGATACTACAATGTTCTTTAACTTAAGAAATTTGTGTGCATGTCATGAGAAAAAAGATTATTGATCTATCCGTATCCTTAGAAACCGGCATAAACTCTGATCCCCCTGCTGCTCTCCCCAAGATTGATTACATATCTCACCAAGATTCTGCTGAACACCTCTGTTCTTTCTTTCCAGGGCTTCAGAAAGATGACTTGCCCGGAGGAGAAGGGTGGGCGGTTGAGCAATTAAATATAAGTACTCATAATGGCACCCACCTTGATGCTCCCTATCATTTTCATTCGACTATGGATCGGGGTAAAAAAGCGATCACTATTGATCAGGTTCCACTTGAATGGTGTTTTAACCCTGGTGTTAAATTTGACTTTCGACATATGGAAGATGGTTATGTTGTTACACCTAATGATATAAAAGCCGAGCTTAAAAGAATTAATTATAAAATTAAGCCATTAGACATTGTTCTGGTTAATACATCAGCTGGCAAACACTACGGTGCTGACGACTATCTCCTTAAGGGCTGTGGTATAGGAAAAGACGCCACAATATTTTTATTGGAAAAAGGGGTAAAAATTACTGGGACTGATGCTTGGAGCTGGGATGCACCCTTTGCTCATACTGCAGAAAAATACAGACAAACAAAGGATTCTTCAATCATATGGGAAGGTCATAGAGCAGGTATGGAAAAGGCTTATTGCCATATGGAAAAGTTGAGCTCTCTGGAGAAATTACCAGACTATGGATACACGATATCTTGCTTTCCCTTTAAAATAAAGAAAGCTTCCGCTGGGTTCATTCGTGCAGTTGCCATTTTGGATCTGTAGCCTAATATAGAGGAAACATTTGTTTTCTATAAAATTTAATGAAACAGCAGTTCTAAAATTAATCCTATTTATAAGTTGCCCATTATATATTCAAAACTTGTATCAGTAGGTAATGTCCCAAAAGCTCCACTCCAACGTGGTCCAAGTCTACTATTACAAAAAGCCGAAATTTTTTCCTCTTCGCCAGTTTTTATAAATATTGATGCCTGAATAAGACAGGCCATTTTTTCCGTCAGTAGCCTAGCCTCAACCTCTAAATCTATTGGATCTTGCAAAGTTTCTTTTAAGTGACTAAAGCTCTCATCAAAATTTTTATTTGATCCTTTTGCTGAGGCGAGTTCTCTAAATAATGCAGGTAGTGCATTTTTATCTCTTTGTAGAGCTCTCAAAACATCTAAACACATTACGTTACCGCTTCCTTCCCAGATGCTATTAAGAGGAGCCTCCCTGTAAAGCCTGGGCATAATAGATTCTTCTATATAACCAGGACCACCATGACATTCTAAAGCTTCGAATACCAAGTAAGGCGCTCTCTTAGTTATCCAGTATTTACTTATAGCGGTACTGATACGAGCGAACGACCGTTCATCTTCATTGGAATTTTGATTGTCAACGGCTCTTGCTACTCTGAGTGACAAATTCAAAGCAGCCTCACTTTCTAAAACCATATCGGCGATAACGTTTCTCATTAAAGGTTGATCGATCAGTCTTCTTTGAAATGCTGACCTGTGAGAAACATGATGTTGGACCTGAACAATCGCCTGACGCATTAAAGATGCTGAGCTGACAGCACAGTATATTCTATTTCCTATAACCATATCTAGAATTGTCTTAATTCCCTTCCCCTCTTCTCCAATCATTGTGCCAAATGTTTCATCGAGCTCAATTTCAGAGGATGCATTTGACTTGTTGCCAAGCTTGTCTTTAAGTCTCTGGATGAAAAAACTATTTCGTTCCCCATTTGGCATCCATCTTGGCACAAGAAAACATGATAACCCGACATCAGTGTTTGCTAGCACAAGAAAGGCATCGCACATAGGGGCCGAGCAAAAATACTTATGACCAGTAAGAAGATAATCTGACCCATTACCAACTTTAGAGGACATTGGCTTTGCTCGCGTTGAGTTGGCTCTTACATCCGATCCGCCTTGCTTCTCGGTCATAAACATACCTATTGTTGCACCCACTTTTTGATCGATGGGTATATCTCGATCATCATATTGATTTGATAGCACCTTTGGTAACCATTGATCCTCTAATTGTTGATTATGCTTAAGTGCTGGTATAACAGAATACGTCATCGCCATCGGACACATAACACCACCCTCTACTTGATTAAACATGTAAGTGAGTGCCATGTGCGCAACTTGCGACCCCTCTTTGTTATGTTTCCATGCAAAGCTTGGAATTTCATTATTTATAGCTGCTCTCAGAAGGTGATGATAGGACGGATGGTAATCAATGTAATTAATTCTATTTCCATATTGATCAAAAGCCTTTAATTCTGGCGGATTTTTATTTGCCTTCTCTGCATGATCAAACATTTCGGTGCTACCCATCAAATGCCCAAACTCACTTAATTTTTTTTCTGCCCACCCCGCACCTTCTCTATTAACAGCATTTCTAAGATTTTTATCACCTTTCCATAGATCTTGATCGCCCATATATGGAGGCATATTTTCAACCTCATGTGTTGGTAATTGTTTAATTGGTCTGAGATGGTTCATTTATTTATTCCATTTAAAAAAGTGAAAGTACACTGTTGATGCCTACGGTCCCGGGAGTCCTTACACTGCAGTAAACTCCAAAATCCTGATGTCCAAATCCTTCATTAAGTGCACCTAGAGTATTACAATTATGTTGGCCTGTCTTTGTATTAGTTTTTGTAGCATTACATCGCTCTATTCTATCAACAACCTTTAACTCTACTTCATCAATTTTAATCAATTTACCAACCCAATCAAATTCAACCCATGGCTTCCCTGTACGTATCCATATATTTCCTCTAAATCTCTCAGGTTCCAAGCAAATCCCTGCTTTCTTGGAGAGATCTTCTAGAGAGTCAAGCGAGTTGATAGAAATTGACTGGAATGGAGTGTCTGTGAGAGCTGTATCGGCTACGCTCACTAATTTTGTAGGTTTTGGAAATTTATCAGTACAAACAGGGAGCAACCACTTCACAAAAGTTTCTCGATCATTATGGTCACTAAGGTCTATTGTTATAGGTTTTAAATCGGGGTGTTTAAAAGTATATTTTTGATCATCAGTCCTTATTGACTCGACGGCTGATAGCGTAGGCATAATTGAGCCTCTGAGAAACTTAGTACATGGTTGCCACTCATTTGATAATTCGTCAAAAGCACTTTTTTCATGCACCAATGCCCAACTTCTGTCCAAAGGAAGAGCTTTTCTTCTTTCTAACTTAATTTGTGTAATTTCTTCGCGACTTATCGATTTAATTGGATGCCGAAAAATCTTTTCTACTCTTACAGGCAAGGTGCTTCGTGAATTCATTATGGCCTCATTGTTACAAGGTAAGGTTTTGGACTTTTCAATCGGTAAGCTTTAAGCGCGAGTTCTAACCAAGATATTAGTCGTGGACGCGTTTCCCTAGGATCGATCAAATCATGGGCTGAAAAGCCTTCTGCTCTTGGAATTGGTGATTGTCGTTGAGCTAATTGATCTTCAAGCTCCTTCTGTTTTTTTTCAGGATTTTTAGCCATTGCAATTTCCTTTGAAAATGCCACAGCAACGCCACCCTCTACAGGTAAAGCACCGCTTAAGGCACTGGGCCAAAGTAATGTGAAGCTATCAGGTCCATAATGTGCAGTAGCAGCTACTCCAAAAGATTTATGCATATGGACAGACGCCCATGGCACTCTTGATTGCATTATCGCGGATATGGCAGCTGTACCAAATCTAATTGTACCACTTTTTTCTGATTCTGGACCAATCATAAATCCTGGTTCATCTACCAAACTGATAATCGGAATATGGAAACTGTTACAAAAATCAGAGAATCTTTCTAATTTCTTTGAGGCACTGGTTGTCATCGCCCCTGCGTAGAACATGCAGTCATTAGCGATAACGCCAACTGATTGACCATTCAGTCTACCTAAGCCTGTTACGAGGCTTGGACCATATTTTTTACCGATCTCAAAAAAGCTGCTTTGATCATCATTTATATCTAGTAGGGATGTGATGATCTTTCTGACATTATATGGTCTACGTCTATCTTTTGGTATTATATCGATTAATAAATCATCACAACGATCTACCCTATCAGTAGTAGAAATAGCCTCTGGGAACGACCAAGCGTTATCCGGCACGAAGGAAAGGAATGTTTTTATTTGTTCGAAAGCGTCATCTTCTGTTTTTGCAAAGTTGTTTATTACTCCACTTTTTAAGTGAACCTGAGGTCCACCAAGGGCCTCTTTTGTAACATCTATATTTAATGCTCTTTTTACGACTTTTGGCCCTGCTATAAGTACCAGCGAGGTCTCTGTCATTACTGAAAAGTGTGAGGCTACTAGACGAGAAGCGGGCAGGCCGGCGACTGGTCCCAAAGCAGCCGTTGCTACAGGCACTTCTCCCAAAGTGTTAGCAAGCGAAATAAATCGTGAAGGCGTGTATACGGCATCACTTGTAGGCCGATTACTTTTTTCTTGATTGGTGCCACCAACGGATCCCCCAGCTCCTTCATGCAAGCGAATTAAAGGGACCTTGTATTTTAGCGCTAGTTCTTCAGTATAAATACTTTTCCTTAACCCAGCAGCATTTGGCGATCCACCTTTTAAAGAAAAATCTTCTCCTCCTATTACCACTGGTCTTTTATTGATTTTCCCAAATCCTAAGATAAAGTTTCCCGGAGTAAATTTCTTGAGTGAACCATTATCTTTATACTCTGAGAAACCAGCACTTTTACCAATCTCATTGAAAGATTTATGATCTAGTATCCTGTTGATCCTTTCTCTTACAGGTAGTCGACCTTTTTTATACTGTAATTCTAAAGCCTCTTTGCCACCCATCTGATCAGCAAAATTTCTCTTCTCATTGATTTCTTTCGCTTCTTTTTCCCACGTCAATGTCTATCTCCAATTTATATTGTCTGGATACTGTTAAGTTTCTCGACAAACTCTTTTTCGTTATAAAAATTCTTTTTACCGATGACAACAAACACAGGATCCGTTTTATTTTCTGCTTTTTTAATTTCCAAAGTTAATCCATCATATTGGATTGTACATAATTCTCCCTTATTATCTTTAAAAAATCCTTTTGCTCTTTCGATATTATAAATTGGATCCCGCAAAAGCGTGCTGAGAGTATCAGCGTTTATTGTTCCAGAAGGTTTTATCGTTGATGAAATGAATTCATGCGGTTGCTTTTTTTCAAATTTTATTTTGTCACTCTTAACTTTTTCACCGGGAGCAAAGTCTAGAAGCATATCTTTTTCTTCAATATGTGCATTCACCGTTTTGAGAAACTTTCGTATTTCAAAACGTTTTGATAGAGTGTCGATACAATTTAATAACTCATCTTTCTTGAGCAAATCAGTTTTATTCAATACCAAGAGATCATGTTGCTCGATTTGTAAACTAATTGTATCACTAATATACAAGTCGTTTAATTGTGACCTGAGTCGAGATGCGTCTGTTAACAACACTGTTCCATGAAATGATAGGAAGTCCATGAGCGATATTGTTTGTATGATTTTAGAGGGTAAAGCAATCCCGCTTGCCTCAAGCACAATATGATCTGGTAAAATCTCATTTGAATTGATACTCTCCAAAGTTTCTATCAACTCATTTCCATAGCTACAACACACACATCCACCCGCGATACTCAGAATGGAGTCAGTTCTAGCTTCAATTAAGGACTCGTCAATGTTAACGTCTCCAAAATCATTTACCAGGAGAGCTATTTTTTTCTTTGTCGTCCTAAGTAAATTATTTATTAATGTCGTTTTACCTGTTCCAAGGTAACCGGAGATCAATGTCAGAGGAATGCCCACAATTACACACTATTTTCATTAATATGTGGCTTGCCACCTTTTATTGTCCCCACAATTTTTTGATCTTTGAATTTAAGTTCTTCAACATCAAAAGGATCCTCTTCTAATATGCAACAATCTGCTTTTTTCCCTGTTTCTAAGGACCCTACTTCATGATCTATCTTAAGAGTAAACGCAGCTCCTAAAGTTATGGCATATAACGCTTCCATTTTATTAATTTTTTCATAATCCCCCAAAGTTCTTCCTGAAAATGTTAGCCTATTCATGGCACACCAAGCTGTAAATAGTGGGCCTAGCGGAGTTACCGGGGCATCAGAGTGTATAGCCAAGGGGACTTTTTCTTGTAGTGCTGTTTTACAGGCATTCATTCGATGAGCTCTTTCTGGACCAACTGTTAGGGAGTAATGTTCATCTCCCCAATAAAAATGGTGGTTAGAAAATAAGTTTGCGCACATACCAAGCTTATACATCCTTTTAAATTGAGCAGTTGATGCAAGCTGACAATGTTGAAGAGTAAATCTATGATCATTTTTAGGAAATTTAGCCAGAGCACCTTCTAGGCAATCTAAGGCTAATTCGGTAGCCTCATCTCCATTAGTATGCGTGTGTACTAAAATATTATTTTCCAACGCAAGCTCATAGGCTTCTTGTATATGTTCCGGTGCTGTATACCACATGCCGTTGGGGGCACCATTATAATATCCAGGCCACTTAAGTCTAGCCGTGAAGCCTTGAATTGAGCCATCTGCAACAATTTTTATTGAACCTAGTCTTAAATTTTCCGTAGATTTTTGTTTGAGTTCTAAGACTTTGGGAATTAATTCTTTTGGGCTAATCCCTTGCATATATCGCAAAGAAACGATTCGAGCTGGAAAATCTGCTTCCGATGTAACCTTTAGCATCATTTCAACGGCCTCATCTGTTTGAAGGTTCGCAAGGTCAGCAGCAGTAGTGACCCCGGCTCTGGCACATATTTTTCCAAAGTTTCTTAAACCTTCTGCATCTCCTGAAAGCCAATCCTTGCCTAAGCCTACATGCCTTGTTACTAAGGCAATGGTTTCAGCCCCTCTTATCTCCCCAGATGGAAGACCATCGTCACCGAGAGGAAGGCCCTCATGATTTATGCCTGTTCTCAAAAATCCTGCAAGCTTTAAGCCTACTGAGTTTATGTTGAGTTTATGTCCTGACGCATGTAATATTCCTATCGGTCTTTGATCTGAAACCACATCCAGTATTTTTCTGTCTAATGCTTTGTCGTCAAAATAAATTGGGTCTAACCCCCATCCTGCTAATGGGGCGTTCGAATCCAACAAGGTCTCATTCTCGTGTTTAAGTTTCTGAACAAGCTCTTTTACATTTTTAATGCCAATGCTTATTGTTCCATCCGGCTTTTGTCTATCAAAATACCCGCAATACAATTTACTCCACAATGCACCTTCAAACAAATGACTATGTCCTTCAACAAGACCCGGCATTAAAACGTAATTCTCAAAACGTCTGTCCAGCTCGTACTTGCCCTCAGGTTTAATTGTATTGAGGTCTCCCACTTGAACAATTTTACCGTCCAGAACACTCATGTATTGTGCCTCTGGATTCCTGGGGTTCATTGTAACTATTTTTTTTGCCTTAAAAATTTTTAACAAGAGTAAACCTTTAAAAAAAACTTCTGTTTATACGAAAGCTTGATATCATCAATGTTAAATGTAACTTTTAAATGATTATCAATCAAATGTTTCTGTTGCATATTAGTTTACCTTAAGTCAATCTAATCATATGGGGGCGTTAAGTGAAAATCGGGCAAAAATTCAATTAACTAGAAAGGTCGAGAAATGAATAAACATTTTTTAAAAACGTTACTTCTCACTGCTACTCTAATTTTTACGTCATTAGGCGTAAGTATTGCAGAGCCGAAAAAGGGCGGTACTCTGATAGCAGCTGTTGGGAATAGCCCACGACATTTAAATCCAGCTGTTCAATCAGGAATTGTGACTGGGTTTCCGGGAGCACAACTCTTTGCAACACCAATTCGATATGACAATAATTGGGAACCACAGCCGTATCTTGCTGAGTCATGGGAAATAAGTGATGGTGGAAAAACAGTTAGACTTAATCTTGTGAAAGATGCTGTGTTTCATGATGGAGTTCCAATTAAATCTAGTGATGTAAAGTTCTCATTGGAAACAATTAAAAAAAATCATCCTTTTAAAACTATGTTTGCTCCTGTTGTTTCGGTCGAAACACCTGATGAGCATACGGCCATTTTAAAATTATCATCTCCACACCCTGCTTTAATGTTAGCCATGTCATCACAATTGATGGCTATAATACCCGAGCACGTTTATGGAGATGGTCAAGATCCAAAAACACATCCACAAAACTCCGAAAATGTTGTTGGGTCGGGTCCCTTCAAGCTTGTTGAATTCAAATCAGGTGAGCATATCATCTTGGAAAGATTTGATGACTTTTTTATAGATGGGAGACCATACCTAGATAAGATGGTTCTTAAAATTATAAAAGATCCGGCAACCAGAACTATAGGGCTTGAAAATGGCGAAATTGATTTTTATGCCTTCGAAAATGTGGCCAGAAACATTGTTCGATTGAAAAAGAACGATAATCTGACGGTAACGCCAGATGGGTATGCGGCAATCGGACCAATCGACTGGTTAGCTTTCAACACAAAAACTGGAAAAACGGCTGACGTGAATGTTAGACGTGCTATCGCTTATGCAATAGACAGAAATTTTATTCTGAAAGCTATTATGCTTGGTGTTGCTGATGAGGCACGAACTGGTATTCATCCTGGAAGTCCTTTTTATGAGCCAAATGTCGAGCCATATAATCTAGATATTGATAAAGCAAACAAGATTCTTGATGATGCCGGTTACAAAAAGGGTAGTGACGGTATGCGTTTCGGATTGACAGTTGACTTTGGTTGGCCAGGGCTAAAACCAAACGCTGAGTACACAAAGGCAGCACTCAAGAAAATTGGTATAGATGTAACTGTGAGAGCATCTGCCGACTTTCCAACATGGGCAAAGACTGTTAGCAACCATAATTTTGATCTAACCTGGGATACTGTTTTTAATTGGGGAGATCCTGTTATAGGTGTTCACAGAACCTATCAGACCTCTAATATAAAAAAGGGAGTTATTTGGTCTAACACTCAACAATATAGTAATCCAAAAGTCGATGCTATAATGGAGAAGGCTGGAGTAGAAAACGATATGGATAAGCGAAAAGCCCTATATTCAGAGCTTCAAAAAATGCTGGCAAACGACTTGCCCGTATATTGGACAAATACTCTCCCTTATCATACCATTTACAGCAAGAAGGTTGGCAATCCTCCTATGGGAATTTGGGCAACCAGCTCTCCAATGGATATGACATATATCAAAGATTAAACTATAACGATGAGAAGGGGCACAAGTTGCCCCTTCTCATTTTCCAATAAACTATTTCAGTCATATATAGATGCCATTTTTTGTTTCACTCATTAGGCGCCTTGTTTCCATGCTATTGGTTTTGCTTGTTGTAGTCGTCTTAAACTTTCTCATGCTGCATTTAGCTCCTGGTGATATTGCGGACACAATTGCTCAAACAATGGGGGGTGCTGACGAGCAAGATATGGCTGAATTGAGGAAGCAGTATGGGCTTGACCAACCATTTTTTATTCAGTTGTTTAACTATGTTGTTAGAGTTGCTTTATTGGATTTTGGACATTCTCACTTTTACAATTTACCAGTATTTGACTTGATAATGGAGAGATTTCCTGCCACTTTATTATTAGTCTTTTCAGCGCAGATATTGTCTTTATTCGTAGGCATACTTCTAGGAGTATACGCTGCTCAAAACCCTTATGGACTATCAAGTCTTTTCGTAAATATGTTTTCTCTATTTGGATACGCAGCTCCTGTATTTTGGACTGGAATTCTTTTATTGATTGCGTTTTCGCTCCACATTCCTATCTTTCCAGTCTCCGGAATGAGAGATATAACAATTGAAAGCGATAATTTCTTCGTTCATTTCTTTGATGTACTTAGGCACTTATTTTTACCTATGATAACGCTGGCCTCTATATTTTTTGCCTATTATTCGCGTCTTTGTAGAGCGAGTATGTTAGAAGTACTGGGCGCAGACTTTGTTCGAACTGCTAAAGCAAAAGGACTATCCAAGAAGGATGTATTACTAAAGCATGCACTAAAGAATTCTTTATCCCCGGTTATAACTTTTGCTGGACTGAGTTTCTCTGCCGTTGTCTCAGGAGCCATTTTAGTGGAAACCGTTTACAGTTGGCCAGGTTTAGGGACATTAGCATTTAATTCAATAATATCTAGGGATACGCCGGTTTTACTAGGCATTCTGATTTTCTCAACGCTAATGGTAACGGTGGGAAATCTTTTAACAGATTTAACGTTAAAAGCTTTAGACCCAAGGATAAAAATTTGAGGTTGAAGCATGTTAGAAAATGAAGAAATTGAAGAACCTACAATCAAGCCTGTTAAAGAAATTTTTCAGACATTCTTCAAGAGTTACTCAGCAGTTACAGGACTGGTTATTCTTATTGGTATCGCAGTGATGGGCTTTATAGGACCACTATTTTATCCTACTGATCCCTTTGATATGGTATGGATGCCATTTTCGCCTCCAGGAGCCGATGGGTTTCTGTTAGGAACCGATTATTTAGGTCGTGATATCTTGTCCCAAATTATCAACGGTGCACGCGTTTCGATAGCAATAGGTTTTTCAGCGGCTTTGGTTTCGTGTTTTATAGGGGTTGGTATAGGCTCATTCGCTGGGTTTTATGGCGGTTGGGTCGAAGAAACATTAATGAGAATAACTGAGTTTTTTCAAGTTTTACCAACCTTATTATTTGCTATGGTAATCGTGGCTCTATTTGGCTCATCTGTACTTTCTATAACTCTAGCGATAGGAGCAGTAAGCTGGGCTAGTGTTGCTAGAATTACAAGATCAGAATTTTTAAGAATAAAGGAGCTAGACTTTGTCTTAGCCTCACGCTCCTCGGGAAGTAATAATATGGCTCTAATTTTCAGAGTTATTTTACCCAACGCGGCAGCACCAATAATTGTACAATCAGCATTGCTTGTAGGAGCGGCAATTACATTTGAGGCAGGCTTAGCTTTTCTAGGATTGTCAGATCCAAATGTCATCAGTTGGGGTCAGGTGATTGGATCTAACAGAGTTTATATTCTTGACGCGACATATACCGTTACATTTCCAGGAATAGCAATTTTTATAACAGTGCTAGCTATATCTCTGGTAGGTGATGGTCTTAATGATGCTTTGAACCCAAAGCTTAGGTCAAGGTGATGGAAGATCTAGTTTCAATAAATAATCTGAATATAGAGGCAAGAACAAGAGCCGGCACTCTGAGAGTGGTAAATGAGCTCTCTTTTACAATAAAAAAAAGTGAGACTTTGTGTGTTGTTGGAGAGTCAGGTTGTGGAAAATCTGTAACAGCATTGTCGTTGATGAGCTTGTTACCTGAGGGAATATTAAAGGTTTCATCAGGAGATATTTTATTCGACAATACTAATCTAGCTCAATTATCAGAGGCAGAGCTTGAGGGTATAAGAGGTAACGAAATTTCAATGATATTTCAAGAACCAATGACTTCTCTAAATCCTCTTTTTACAGTTGGAGAACAGGTGTCAGAGGTTATCAGGCGGCATAAAAATCTAAATAAAGCAAAAGCATGGGTGAACGCGGTAGAATTACTAGATGCTGTGAAAATTCCTAATCCAGATAAAAGAGCTTTTGATTATCCTTTCCAGCTTTCTGGTGGACAACGACAAAGAGTTATGATTGCGATTGCGCTAGCGTGTCAGCCAAAAATCTTGATCGCGGATGAGCCAACAACAGCTTTGGATGTGACCATTCAAGCAGAAATACTTGCTTTAATTAATATGCTCAAAAAAGAAACAGGTACGGCGGTGATGTTTATTACACATGATATGGCGGTGGTAGCGCAAATGGCGGATCGTGTTGTGGTTATGCATCCGGGTAAAAAA